>CAYQFD010000016.1:0-14086 GCA_964416795.1 uncultured Ruminococcus sp.
TTTTAACTAACTTTTTCATTCTTCTATACCGTTTTGCCTTTTAGCCGCAGTAAGAGTGTTTTGCATAAGCATAGCAATGGTCATAGGTCCTACACCGCCAGGCACAGGGGTGATAGCCGATGCCTTTTCCTTAACATTTTCAAAATCAACATCACCGCAAAGCTTACCGTTTTCGCGGTTCATTCCGACATCAATCACAACCGCTCCCTCTTTAACCATATCGGCAGTAACAAAGCCTGCTCTGCCCACAGCCGCCACAAGAATATCCGCAGTAAGACAAATTTCCTTTAAATTCTTTGTTCTTGAATGGCAAATAGTAACAGTTCCGTTTTTATGAAGAAGCAACATTCCCATTGGCTTGCCAACGATATTTGACCTACCGATTACAACACAGGTTTTGCCCTCTGTTTCGATATTTTCATATTTCAGCATTTCCATAACACCTGCAGGTGTGCAGGGTACAAAGTCATAGTCGCCAATCATAATTTTACCCACATTTGACGGGTGGAACGCATCAACGTCCTTTTCGGGTAAAATTGAATTTATAATAATTTTTTCATCAAGATGCTTAGGTAGAGGGAGCTGACACAGAATACCGTTAATGCTTTTTTTCGCGTTTAATTCTTTTATAAGTGATAAAAGCTCCTCTTCGGTGGTGGTTTCGGGTAAGGCGTATTCCTCAGAAATGATACCCAAAGCCTCACACGCCTTTTTCTTGTTTGCAACATACACCTTTGAAGCAGGGTCCTCGCCCACGATAATTACCGCAAGACCTACGGTTATTCCCTTTTCATTTAATTGCTTAACTCCGTCCGCTACCCTTTGCTTTACGGCAGCAGAAATTATCTTTCCGTCAATCAATTTCGTCATTTTGCTCTTCCTCTGTATTTTCTTCTGTTATTTCCTCTTCTGAGAACATATTTATGTATGCCATGTCAGTAAGGATCGCTTTTTGTTTGCGGTTTAAAACGGTAAGCAGGGTTACTGCCGCCGCGCATATTATAAACGATACTATAACCGATACTTTAAGTGAGCCTATCATCAGGCTATCCGTCCTTAGCATTTCAATGAACATTCTGCCAAAGCCGTACCACGCACAGTACATAAGCACTATCTGACCGCTGTATTTGCGTTTTTTGCTGAAATGATTAAGCAAGAAGAAGCCTGCAATACACCAAATTGATTCATAAAGAAAACAGGGGTGAACAAGCCCTTCGCCCATTTCGCTTATTGTTCTGTCGCTCTGCATACCCCACCAGCTGCTGTTTGTAAAATCACCGTATGCCTCTTGATTTATGAAATTGCCCCATCTGCCTATACCCTGACCGATAAGAAAACCGATAGACGCTATATCAAACATATCAAGTATTTTTACTTTTCTTAGCTTACACATAATTGCGCCTGTCACAAAAGCACCTATAACCGCACCGTAAATCGCAATACCCGACAGCCCCGATGAAGTGCCAAAGCCGAAAAATTCCTTTATGCTTGTTATCTTGACACCGTCAAAAAGCACATAATAAGTCCTTGCGCACAAAATTGAAACGGGAACGGTTACAAGCACAACGTCAAGCATACGGTCAACATCAAGATTGAATCTTTTTACATTTTTAAGTGCATAAACCACTGCCAACAAAAAGCCTAACGCTATGAGTATTCCGTACCAATAAATATTCCACTCAAAGCCTCCGATTTTAAGCGTGAAAGCAACAGGCTTTACAGTAAGCTTAATTCCAAAGATTATAACGTCTATTGAGTTCATTTATACTTCCTCCAACGGTAAAATAACTGAAAGCACGCTGTTTTCGTCCTCCAGCTTTAAAAGCCGCTTATAAACATCCTCACTTGTAACAGATTTTAAATATTTGATATCGTCGAACAAACTGCTATCATTCATAGCAGAGTCAACCATCTGCATAGCGATACCCTCAACACTGTCAAAAACTCTTATTGCATTGCCGTACATACCCGACCTTATAGCTGAGAAAAGCTTTTTATCAATACCCTCATTTTTAAGTCTTGCAACTTCTCTTTTAATTTCCTCGGCAACCGCCTTCGGATCTGAAGACTCACCCTCAAAAATAACTGCCGAATACCCGTGACCTGTAAAATACTCAGTCCCGAATTCATCGTTTATAAGTCCCATATTGGTGAGCTTTTTATAAAGCGGTGAAGCCTCACCTGCCAAAATTTCCAAAAGCAAGGAAGTGCAGATTTTCTGCTTCACGCTTCTTTGAGGCTTAGACATTGTTTCCTTAAAGCCGAAGCAGAACATCGGCTGTGCGACAGACAGCTTCTGCTCAACATAATTTTTTACAACCGTTTCGGGCTCGGGCTCATTAATACGTGTTATTTCAACAATCTCAGATGGCTTAATACCCTCCTTAATCTGCTTTAATACCCTTTCGGTATCAACATTACCCGCAATACAAATAAACATATTAGACGGGTTATAAAATGTGTTATAGCATTTATATAAAAGGTCACTGTCAATCTTGGCTATTGAATCCACTGTACCCGCAATATCAATTCTTACAGGGTGGTTATGATACATTGCAAGCAGCATATTAAACATAACCCGCCAAGCAGGACTGTCATCATACATTCTTATTTCCTGCCCGATAATTCCCTGCTCCTTGCTAACTGTAGCCTCAGTAAAATAGGGTGACTGCACGAAATCAAGCAAAATCTGCAAATTTTCATAAAACTTATCTGAACAGGAGAAAAGATAGCAGGTGCGGTCAAAGGATGTGAATGCATTGGCATAAGCACCTGTTTTTGCATATTTTGTGAAAGCGTCCCCATCTTCACTCTCAAAAAGCTTATGCTCTAAAAAGTGTGCAATACCCTCAGGCACAGAGGTTTCTTCGCCGTTTACACTGAAAAGCGTATCAATAGAGCCGTATTTCGTGCCGAAAATAGCATAACAAGAGTTATACTGCGGTTTTTCCAAAACATAAATTTTAAGTCCCGAAGAAAGCGTTGCTTTTAAATAGCTTTCTCCTATATCACTCTCAAAAACTTCACGTTTCATTAATTATTCTCCTTGGGAAGTAACTTGTAAACAGTGTGCAAATTAACACCGTTTGCGGCTTTTATAACATCCTCGCGTGTAACTGTGCAAATTTTCTCTGCCATTTCTTCGGGCGAGCAAATATTCTCATTGTGAACCCTCAGTGCATACCACAAATCAAGTGCCGACAAAGAATCGGAATAAGTTTTAACCGAATCACAAAGACTCTTTACAGAGGACTCAAATTCTGCGTCCGTAAACTCGCCGCGCTTTACAATTTCAAGCTGATTTAAAATCTCATTCTCTGCCTTTTGCGCGTTAGCCGCCTCAACACCTGAGGATACAGTTAAAACGCCCTTAATTCTTGAAGCAGCTGCCGAACAGTAATAGCAAAGGCTCATTTTTTCACGCACATTGCTGAAAAGACGTGAATAAGGCCCGCCACCGAAAATATCACTCATAACCATAAGCGGTAAGGTTTTTTCATCGTCACCCTGTAAATCAGTGGTAAAGCCCATAACAAGCTTGCCTTGATTTACATTCATTTCTTCAATAACAGTGTTTACCTTTTCACTCTTTTTAGCCTTAACAGTGCCCTTGCAATCGGTTATATCCTTGCGTGAAAGGACAGAAAATCTATCCGAAATATCCTCAAAAAGTCCTTGCGGAATGGCACCTCCCACAACCTGAACGGTGATAAACGCAGATTCAAGCATTTTTTGCCATGCAAGATAAAGCGATTTGCCTGTAATTTCATTAACCTGCTCAATAGTTCCGCATTTTGAAAGCCCGTAAACATCGTCCTTAAACATTTCGCTTATCATTCGGTTCTTAGCGTAAATCCGCTTTTCGCTAAGCTCACCCTTTATATGCTCAACAGCCTTTCGCTTTTCGCGTTCAAGGTCGGCCTCTAAAAACGCTCCATCTTCTACATTGGGTTCGAAAACAAGACCCAGAAGCAATTCTGCCGCACGCTTTAAAAGTGACTCCTCATCCAAGGAATAGCGGTCATTAATTAAAGACACGGTCATTTTTAGCAACTGATAGTCACCGTATTTTTCCGTGCTTGCATCAAGCCTTGCACCGTAAAGCTTACTAAGCTTGTAATTAAGCTTTGAAAAATCGGGATATTTTTTACTGCAGCTGGTCAGTATAAAAGGAAGCAATGCGTATGGCGCTACCGTTTCCTTTTTAAGAGGCAGATAAAAATTAAAAGAAATAAGGGTAGTCTTAAATCTGTCATTTTTAATAAATACACCCTTAGCACCCTCTGCTAAAGCCACTGTTTTAATAGACATATGCCATCTCCGTTTATTTTATATTTAATTAATTATACCACAATTCACAGTAAATTTACAACTATATTATATAATAAAAATTGAAAACTCAGAAAAAATGTGCTAAAATAGTTTTAAAATACCGAAAGGAGAGCCGAAATGAAGATTAAGCACAACCGCGGACTAAGAATTCAAACCAGATTTATACTCTCTGCACTGTTACTGCTTTTACAGCTTTTATTCATTTTCAATGTGGTTTACGATTTCACTATGCAGTCGACGTGGGCATATACGCTTTCAATGTTTTTAGGCATAATAACAGTTACTGTAATACTTAACCGACGCGGTAACCCCGACCATAAAATCGCGTGGATAATCTTTATTCTTATATTCCCCATTTTCGGAATAAGCGTATTTACGCTTTGGGGCGGCGGAAGAGTAGCGCCGCACATAAAGAAAAAAATGCGCCTTTGCGAAGCGCGGTATCTGAGATATTTAAAGGATGACTGTGAGGTGCGCGACCGCCTTACCTACTACGATATCACCCACTCCCGTCAGGCAGACTATCTCACAGGCGAATCGGGTTACCCTCTTTATGATAAAACCTACAGTGAATATTTTTCTTCGGGCGAAAGTCTGTTGCCAAGTCTTCTGGAAGAACTTGAAAAAGCAGAAAAATATATTTTTATTGAGTTTTTCATTCTTGCTGAGGGCAGAATGTGGGAAGAAATTTATTCGGTTTTAAAGCGCAAGGTCAAAGAAGGCGTAGAGGTTAAAATTATTTTCGATGATTTCGGCTCTATCAAGCGTCAGCGCAAGGGGTTTGTGACACGTCTTAAAAATGAGGGTATTTCGGTTTGCATTTTTAATCCCATAAACCCAATTATGAATATATTTATGAACAACCGAAACCACCGCAAAATCGTGGTTATTGACGGAAAGGTTGCAATAACAGGCGGAATAAATATAGGTGACGAATATATAAACGAGTTCGAGCGCTTCGGCTATTGGGTTGACAGTGCAGTAATGCTTAAAGGAAACGCTGTAAAAAGCTTTGTTGCGATGTTCTGCTGTATGTGGGATTTTGTAACAGGCAAGCACCTTAGGATAAAAGATTATTTTGCTGACAGTCCCCACAAGGATGACGGTTTTGTAATCCCCTACAGTGACGGTCCGCTTAACGACAAAAATCCAGCCGAGGGCATTTATATGGAGATACTCGGAACCGCACAGAAGTATGTATATATAACAACGCCCTATCTTATTATAGATAATACCATGAAAAGCCTTTTGCAAATGGCGGCAAAATCGGGCATTGATGTGCGAATTATAACACCGCATATTCCTGATAAACGGTATGTTCACCCCGCAACACAGTACAATTACCTTGAGCTGCTTGAAGCAGGGGTTAAAATATATGAGTTCACCCCCGGTTTTGTTCACTCGAAGCTCTTTATTTCGGATGATAAAATAGCAACCGTGGGCTCTGTTAATATGGATTACCGCAGCTTTATTTTCCATTTTGAGTGCGGTGCGTGGATTTGTGACAGCAGCACGGTTACAGATATTAAAGAGCATTTTATGAGTCTTATGGATAAATCCCAAGAAATAACCTTGGAAAATTGGAAAAAAAGACCGATTATGTCGCGCTTAAAGGAAGCGGTTTTCCATATTTTCGCACCGTTTATGTAATCTATTGACTTTTTAAAATTTTCTAAGTATAATAATATTAGCCAAAACATTTCTCGAAAGGAGTAATAATATGAAGGGATTTATAAAGGTTTTAACGGCACTTTTTGCTATGTTTGCGACAGTAATAGGCGCTTTGGCAATTTTTGATAAGCTTTCAAACAAATATCGCATTGAGGGTGGTTACCTCGATTGCGAGTCGGAAGATTTTAGCGAAACGGAAGAATAATCTCATATTTACTGTGCCGCACTGAATTAAAATTCAGTGCGGCTTTTAACATATCCGTAGCTGTTCTGCCGCGTCTGAGCGAGGCTCGTCCTTTTTTATTCTCACCTTATATTCAATATATCGGTCATTTTCAGTTCTTCTTGTATACGCGTCAATTCCCGAATTTTTAAGTGTTTCAGCCAATTTTTGAAGACTGTTTGAAAAAAGCCGTATATCACCTATAGCCGACTTCCTCTGGGGAGGTTTTTTTATTACGATATTCTCAGCTTGGGTAGGCTTTGGGCTAAGCATTTCGTTTACATACACCTCTGCCTGTAAAGCGGTCATATTTCGGTCTATAAGACTTTCCAAAACTTCTTCTCTTTTTTCGGGAACAACACGTAGCAGCGTTCTCGCATGGGATTCCGAAAGGCCTGCTTCTTCAATACGGCTTCTAATATGGTCGCCAAGCCTTAAAAGCCTCAGTCTTTCGAGTAAGGCACTGTTTGAAACACCTAGCCTTTGAGCCATCTCAGCCTGAGTTATTCTGTGCTTCACAATTATCTGCTTTATAACCTCTGCCTCTTCAAAAAAGGAGAGATTTTTCCGCCCAAAATTTTCAATCACACTAAAAACCGCCGCCGCAGAGGAATCAATATCGTGCAACACACAGGGCACACGCCTGAGTCCTGCCATTATAGCAGCTTTAAGTCTTCTCTCGCCGCAAATCAGCTCGTATTTTCCATTCTCATTTTTTCTTATTACCAAGGGCTCAATAATACCGCTTTGCTTTATGCTTTCTGCCAAAGAATAAAGCGAATACCCCTCATCACACTTCCTTGCACGAAACAGCGGAATTTTTATATCCCGCGGTCTTAGCATCAACAATTTTTTATTTTGTATTGTGTGCATATTAGCACCTCTTTTCAATAATTATTATGTATTGTGTTTTAAATTTTGTAAAGAAAAAGAGGTCGCGGTATTTCGAGTCAACACAACAAAAACAGCCGCGTTAAAGCGGCTGTTTTGATATATCGGCGGGTTTTCGCGGATATTTTGGCGAAGTTCGCGATATTTTTTTGAAAATAACAAAGGTTCTTTCAGCATCTCCGTTTAAGGTTTCGCATATAATTTTAGGTTGTGTGACACCCAAAATATTAACGGCATTTTTGCTGTTTTCGGCTTCCTCTAAGGCACTCGGCCCTTTCATTGAAACAAACTGTCCGCCCAAATTGGCAAGCGGCACACAGTATTCGAGTAAAACAGGTAAGGCCGCTACCGCACGCGCCGTTACAACATCGTACTTTTCGCGGTAAAGCTTGGATTTTCCTGCATCCTCCGCTCTTGAATGTACGGTTTTTATGCCCACAAGCCCTAATTTTTCTATGACATCATTTAAAAACACAAGCCGTTTATTGAGGCTGTCAAGTAATGTTACCTCTATATCGGGACGCACAATTTTAAGCACCATTCCCGGAAAGCCTGCGCCTGTTCCAACATCAATAAGTGTTGCGTCCTGAGGGACATTTACGTGCTTTAGAAACAAGATGCAATCGTAAAAATGTTTAAAAAGAACCTCTTCGGGCTCGGTTATGGCGGTTAGATTGATTTTTTCATTCCATTCGAGCAGCAAATTACCGTATAAATTAAGCTTTTGTTTAATTTCATCAGTAATTTCCACGCCGAACTCGGCACAAAGCGGCACAATTGTTTCAATTTTAAAATCTATCATTTAAATACGCCTCTAATCTGTAAATCGGGAAACCGAGGGACGAAAATTTCTGCTCATACTCGGTTTCGATATTGCCCTCAAAATCGCTTTTATGAAGGTCAAGTGAAATATTTTTGAAGGCAAAGCCACACTGTGAAAAGCTTTCAAGCGAAAACTCAAAAAAGTGAATATTATCGGTTTTTTGGTGAATTTCCGCTCCATCCTTCAATATATTCTTATAAATACTCAAAAATCTTTCGTGGGTTAGTCTGTGCGTGGCATAGGCATTTTTGGGAAATGGACAGGAAAAATTAAGAAATATTCTGTCAATGCTCTTATCGCGTATATATTTTTCAAGATATTCTGCACCGCATTTAATAAACTTTAAATTTTTAAGTCCAAGACTCATTGCTTTTTCACAAGCCTCAACGATAACATTTCCGCTTTTTTCAACTGCAATAAGGTTAATATCAGGGTTTTTCCTTGCAAATTCCAATGCAAATTTACCCTTGCCGCAACCGATTTCTAAATAAAGCGGTCTTTTTTCTTTAAACCAGCCGTCAAAATCTATATATTCCTTTTTATCCTTTGCGGTATTGAAATTTCGGTCCTTTATATCACTGATAAAAAGGATTTCGGAAACCGCTTCAAGCCTTCCCTCAAGATTTTTCTTTTTTCGCATTCTCATATTAATTTTCCCCACAGTAATTAGAAAGAACGCTTTGCGCCCTTTTCACAACCATATTTTTTAGTATTTCGGGCTTTTTAACCGTCAATTTTTCACCGTAATTTATAATCCACGTAACAAGCGCCTCGCTGAGAGCCGCATTAACCGTAAAACAGAACTCGTTTTCTGTTACGTTCTTAATGAAAATCTTTTCACCGAATCGGTCCAAAACCTGCTCGGTGATTTTTTTGTTACAGCAAAGCTCTATTTCGCAAAGCTCGCCGCCGTGCATCATAAACAGCTTGTTTGTATAGTCGGCAATATCGAAATAATCGGTATATTCACTAACCTCGCTAAAATGACGGACATCGCTTTTAAGCACCTCGACACTGCTTATTCTATCCAACCTCAAATGAAGCAGATTATCATACTTTATGTGATTGCCCACAAGGTAATAGTGGTCGTCCTGCCAAGATAGAGCATAAGGGTTTATAACCATTTCCTTTGCACTCTTTAAAACCTGCCTGTCGCTTGAAAATCCGCGTGAAGAGTAGACAAGCTTTATCTGCTTTTTAGTTTCAATAGCTTTACTTATTTTATCGATATTATAATAAAGCTCTTCGTTTTCACATTTTGACTCAACCGAGAAGAAAACCGAGTTTTCCCTCTTTTTAGCCTGAAAAACGCTTAGCATTTTATTAAGCTTTGAAACAAGCTCACGCGTTTTTTTAGCGCTTATAAACTTAGCGCTTCGCACCGCATCGCAAAGCAGATAAATTTCAGGCACTTCGAACTCGCGGTCGCCTATAAACCAGCCCCCTCGCTTATCGGAGGTCTTGATGATATCGCAACCGTAATCCTCTAAATGTGCAATATCGTTATAAATTGATTTTCGCTCAGCCTCGATACCGTAATCAAGCAGTTTTTGGGCAATTTCAGCCGCGTTAAGAGGGTTTTCCTCATCGCTGAAGCGCTTTAGGATATCGAGAATATATATAATTTTTAACTTTTGGTTTGAGCGCTTTGCCATTTTTCAATCATCTCCCGAAATTCATCGTAGGAAAAGTAGGTGTTAAGAATATCAAGGGTTGCATTGCTCGAAAGATTTTGCGGCAAATCAAGATACCCTAGAAGCTTTTTTCTCAAATTCGCCGCATTTTCACTGCCTGAGAGTCCGCATAAAAACATATCGGTTTTAGTGATTTTTCTCCCGCTTTTTTGGGGATCCCCCGAAATCACGCCGCTTTTTTCGAGGGCATCAATAATAATCTGTCGGCTTACACCCTCTACACCTAAAATACCCTCTTTAGACGCCTTTGCCTTGCGCTTTTCCTTGCCTTTTATACTCGGCACATAAACATTTATAATCTGTGCCCTTGCGCCCACGATATTTTTAAGATGCGCCCTTATTATATTACCTGCACTGTCAGAATCGGTCATAACTATAATGCCGCCGCACCTTGCCGCTACATTTCGTATTAAATTGCACTTTTCCGTATCATTGAAAACCGAAAAGCCGTTTGTTGTGATAATAAGGGTATCAACTACGTTTTCGAGGGTGATTTTATCATATTTGCCCTCTACAATAAGAGGAAACGGGAGCTTAATCAACCTTTTCACCCTTTGCGATAATATATATAAGCCTTACAATAAGCTGTTCTAAGACAATGCGCGCATCCGCACCAAAGGATTTAAGCGAATTATCCGCATCATACAAAGCCTCAAGACAGTAATGAAGCTTTATTTTATCAAACTTTTTAATATTTTGCTGTGCTTTTTCAAGTAAAAATTCTTTGCCTTTATACGCAGATGAAAAGGCTTGTGCCACCGCTCCGATATTTTCTCCGCTTTGACGGGCGGCAAAAATGCGGTAGAGGTCGCAAAAGGCAGATGACACCGAATAAAGAATTGCCATAGGCTCCACCCTTGTGAAAAACAACTCATCAAGACAAGAGAGTGCCGCAGAGGTATCACAGGCGATAATGAATTTTGAAAGACTGTATACCGAGGCTTCAACCGTTTTTACACAGACATTATCCACCGTTTCCTGAGTGATAGGCTTGTCCTTCGAAAAGGCACAAAGCTTTGAAAGCTCAAGACGCAAAAGGTTTATATCATCCCCAGCAGTCTGAACGAGGTACTTTGCCGCACCTGTAGAAAAGCTGCTGCCGCGTTTTTTAGCGCCTTCCTCAAGCATTTTTACAAGCTCGGGTAAGCTTCTATGGTCAAGCCTTGCGCAAACACCGCCGTTTTTCTCCGCCAAGGACACTAATTTTTTGAATTTACTGCTCTTTTTAGAATCAAAATCAAGGCTGTCGAATCTTAGCACCAAGGTACAGCTGTCAGGCACCTCGCTTAAAAGCTCGCAAAGCTTGTCAAAGTCTGATTTTGAGCACTGTTCAAAATCAAAATCGCAAAGCTCGGCATATTTTCTGTCTGCCATTAACGGCTGCTGCATTGCAAAATCGTAAACATCCTGCAAATTACAACAAGAATCAAACCTGCAATAATTAAAAACATCGTCAGGCTCGGCTATTTGCTTTGAAATCTTTTCGGTGTAAAATTTCTTTAGATACCCATCATCCCCGAAAAGAATATATACAGGCAGAAGCTTATCCTTTTGAATATTTTTCTTTAGCGCTTCTTCGAAAATTATTGCCATTTAAGCTTTCCTCCGCCTTCCGAAATTATTTTTGCTTGCATTTCTTTTAATTTTATCACATCAAGTCTACTTTTACAAGCAAGCAAAACATAAAATATCAATATTATAAGTCCCGTTGTCACAATTACCCATATTTTAGGGGTATTTACCACCGCAAAAGGAAGAACTCCCATTTCATTTATAACCGTATTTGTAAGCCTTAGCAGGTATTTGCAAGGCACAAAAATCAGTTCTGCAAGACTGGGAAATATAAGATTAATTATCAGTCCTACAACGCTTATCCATATACTAAAGGTCATAGGATAGGTTATAATAAGGGTTGTGATAACACCTACGGTCGACACAAAGCCAAATGCGTTTATTGTAATAGGTAACGTGAGAAGTGTGGCGCTAAGCGAAATTATTACAGACGAGAACAAGCCCTTTAAAACCGAGCCTTTAATTAGTTTATTTGCAGTAACATATCGGTCTATGGGAAGTGCAATCGCTAAAATGCCGAATGTCGACATCACAGACAACTGAAAACCAAGATTAAAAATAGCGAAGGGTGATACTGCCAAGATTATGCTTACTGCCGCTCCCAAAGCGTTTTCCGAAACATTCTTACGTTTAATTATAAGTCCTAAAGCCAATATAATATACATTACTCCTGCTCTTAGTATTGACATTGTAAATCCGCAAACTGTGCAAAGCAAAAGCGCTGAAAAAAGTATTGCTAAAGCAGTTATGTATCGGTTATAAAACAGCTTGTTTATTGCGGCGGTGAAAAGGGTTACGAAAATAGCAAGGTGCATTCCCGAAACCACCATTACGTGACTGACACCTGATACTACTACATTATTATAAAATTCAGTTGTAAAGAAGCTTCTATCGCCGAAAAGCAGGGCGCAAAGGGTTGCGGCTTCGTGGAAATCTAGATATTTAAAAACCGTTTCCTTAATATATTTTCTTATATTTCCCACCGTTTTTAAAAGAAAATCACTTTCGTTTTCTAATATTTCGTATTCCGTGGCTTCGGCCTCTAAAAATATTCTTTTGCTGTAATAGTTTGCTTTATATTTTTCATCCAGAGGCTCAAGCTTTAAAGTGGCACTCACTGTATCCCCTATCTTAAGCTTTGCGTCATAATAGCTAAGGGTTAGCCTTGTGCCCTTTTTAAGTATATTGCTCTCTTTAATTTTAATATCGGCACAACTAAAAGTCGGGCTATTATATGTAATCTCGCAAACTGTGAAAACACAGTTACTGCTTTTGCCGTCTAAAAGGGAAAGCTTCTGTATCTGTGACAGACTGTGCGTCACCGAAAAGATTACAATTAACACCGAAACCGCGACTACCGTATATTGCGATTTTTTATTATTGATTTTAAGCCATACCAATAAACTGATTAACAAAACAGCTATAAAAATAAGCGCCATTGGGAAACAGGCGCCCACAATTACCGTTATACTGCTGATACAAGCACCTAGCAACATCGGTCTTTTCAATAAGTACCTTATGATTTTTATCACTCCAAAAATAATATTTACAAAATCAAAAAAATATAGTATATTAGAAATATAAATCTTTTAGGAGAAGAAAAAATGGAAAAGTATAAACACATTAAAATTTCTATTTTGCTTATTGATATATCTATTTTCTTGCTTGCTGTTTTTGTTGTGGCTTTGCCCTTTGGCATAACATGGTATGCCGAGGTTATGGGCAGAGGACCTAGTCTTGCAACTACAGTTATGGTGACCTTTTACCCCTGTGTACCATTTGCTTGGGGAGTACTTCTTTTCATCAGAAGATTTTTAAAGCTTGTGATTAAAGGAATGCTATTCTCTGACCAGAGCCTTATCCTTCTTAGGAATATATGTATTTGTTGTATAGCAATCGGTGTTATTACAATTATAGCGGGTAATTTTTATATGCCTTTCTTTTTTGTGGGAGCAACCTTTGCATTTTTATCGCTGTTTACATTCTCTTTAAGAGCGATAATCAAAAGCGAGCTAATAGAAGAAACAAATAATACAGAAAACAGTGAGAATTAATTCTCACTGTTTTTTTCATTGCTTGTAATTCTGTAGGAAAGGCGCATTAAGCTGTCACCCAAGTGAACATTTTCTACCATAATATCAGGATTTTTCTTTTTAATATCATAGTGGCTGAAATTCCAAAAGCCCTTTATGCCAAGCTTTGCTAACTGCTCCGAAATTTCTTCCGCCGCAGCTTTCGGTATACATAGAATTGCCACTTCGGGACGGTTTTCCCTGCAAAATTCATCTATCGACGAGGTATTTCTTATGGGCAGGTTTTTTACCACCTGACCGACAAGCGATTCCTTACAATCAAAAAGGCCGATAAGTCTGAAGCCCTTTGATTCAAAATTAACGTGCATTGTAACCGCTCTTCCTAAATTACCCATTCCGATAAGTATTGCAGTTTTTGGGCGGTCTATTCCTAAAATTGCGGCAATTTCTGTACGCAGAATTTCTATGTTATATCCGTAACCCTGCTGACCGAAACCGCCAAAGCAATTAAGGTCCTGCCTTATCTGACTTGCTGTAAATCCCATTCTTTCCGAAAGCTCTCTCGAAGAGATTTTGGTCATACCAAGTGACTGAAGCTCACCTAAAAACCTGTAATATCTCGGCAGACGCTTTATAACTGAATTCGAAATAACGTATTTACTCATAATTCCCTCTTATTATACATACAAAATATCAATTTAATAATAATATGCTCGGTTTAATTTGTCAAGAAAATACCAATTTTATATCCGATTTTTTTACTTGTGCACTTTACAACGAATGATTTAATTGTTATAATCATAAGTAGTTGAAAAACAATTTTAATTGTTTTTCAATAAATAAATTT
>CAYQFD010000017.1:0-14063 GCA_964416795.1 uncultured Ruminococcus sp.
TTTCCGCAGATACAGAAAACTCCCTGTATTGTCGGGTCAACAGAGTCGATACCTGCTCGCATTGCCTTTGCGGCGTCAATAAGAGATTCGCCCTGTGTTTTGTTATAAAGCTCGAGAATCTTTTCGTCCTTTTCTTCATAAATGCGCTTACGAAGACTTTCACGAGTGAATTTTTCACCGCTAAGTTCCTCAAGTCTTTTAAGGTGCAAAGGACACGCGCACGCTTCGGACGGTCTGAACATAAGACGGAAATCGTCATCAACCATAATAGCCTTTGGCTTTTCCTTGGCAATCGTTGCAAATTGATTAAAGAAATACTCTCTTATGTTTTCATCATATGGACAATAGGTGTATTTTTCAGAACCATCAGAAAATGCGACATAAGGTTGAAAAGAAGCCTTTTCATTAAGAACGCCGCCGTGACCGATTGTGCACTGAACCAATATACCGCATTCAATTCCCTTTTCGGCTAATTTATCTCTGAAAATACGGTATTTTTCACACTGCATTTTTGCCTTATCAATAACAGGAATACCTTCGGGCACGATTTTTATCATAAATAAGACACAGTCAGAAATTTTATCTTTATGCTGTCTCTCAACATCAGCGCATATTTCTTCAATGTGTTCGATATCCAAAGGCATTATAGAATAATTATACATTTGTACTCACCTATCAAAAAACTATTTCATTGATATTGCTTTCTTTACTTTTTCTACAATATTGCAAGCTCTGAGTCCAAATTCATCAAGAAGCTTTGGTGCAGGACCCGAATGACCGTATGTATCGTTAACACCAAGTTTCTGTACCGGCACAGGATATTCTTCGGCTAAGAATTCACAAACTGCACTGCCGAGTCCGCCGATTACAGAATGCTCTTCAGCGGTAACAATAGCACCTGTTTCCTTAGCTGCTTTAAGAATAATTTCAGTATCTAAAGGCTTAATAGTAGCAATATTGATAACTCTGGCATTAATTCCCTCTGCTTTAAGAAGCTCGTGAGCCTGTAAAGCCTCGTTAACCATAAGACCTGAAGCCACGATTGTAGCATCATTACCCTCTTTAAGCTCGACACCCTTGCCGATTTCGAATTTATAATCGTCGCCAAATATTACAGGCACTGCAAGACGTCCAAATCGCATATATACAGGGCCATTGTGGTCTAAAGCGGCACGTACAGCAAGCTTTGCTTCGGTTTCATCAGCAGGGTTAATAATTGTCATACCAGGAATTGTGCGCATTAAAGCGATATCCTCACAGCATTGGTGAGTGGCACCGTCTTCACCAACAGAAATACCTGCGTGTGTAGCACCGATAACAACATTAAGATGAGGATAACCAACAGAGTTTCTTACCTGCTCAAAAGCGCGACCTGCGGCAAACATTGCAAAAGAACTGCAAATAACCTTTTTGCCTGTAGCGGCAATACCTGCGGCAATGCTTACCATATTCTGCTCTGCGATACCGCAGTCGTAAAATCTGTCAGGGAATTCCTTTTTGAATGCACCTGTCTGAGTAGCTGCAGCAAGGTCAGCATCCATTACTATAAAATCATCTCTCTCGGCACCTAATTCTTTAAGTGCAGCGCCGAAACCTGCACGTGTTGCAACCATTTTTACTTCTGACATATTATTTGCCCTCCAACTCTGAAAGTTTTGCTTTAAGTTCGGTCATAGCCTGCTCATATAACTCATCGTTAGGAGCAGAACCGTGCCAACCAACTTGATTTTCCATATAGGAAACGCCTTTACCTTTAACTGTTTTTGCGATGATAGCAACCGGCTTATCAACAGTTGCCGCCTCGTTAAGCGCAGCTTCAATCTGGTCGAAATCATGACCGTCAATCACGATTGTATGCCAATTAAATGCCTCAAATTTCTTATCAATAGGACAAGCAGAGTTTACCTCTTCGATTGTTCCGTCAATCTGAAGATTGTTGTAGTCAACAAAAATCGTAAGATTAGAAAGTCCCTTATTAGCGGCAAACATTGCTGCCTCCCAAACCTGACCTTCCTCAAGCTCACCGTCACCCAAAACTGAGTAAACCTTGAAATCATTACCGAAATGCTTTGCTGAAAGTGCCATACCTACTGCTGTTGAAACACCCTGTCCCAAGGAGCCTGTAGACATGTCAACACCAGGTATGTGCTTCATATCGGGGTGACCTTGAAGAATACTGTCCTGATGACGCAAGGTCTTCAAAAGTTCTACATCAAAGAAGCCTCTGTGAGCTAGTGTTGAGTAGAGAACAGGAGCTGCGTGGCCCTTTGATAAAACAAAACGGTCACGTGTTTCCATTTTGGGATTTTCAGGGTCGATATTCATCTGCTTGAAATACAGGTAGGTCAAAATTTCCGCACTTGAAAGCGAGCCGCCGGGATGACCTGACTTTGCAGCATGTACCCCCTCAATAATACCCATTCTGATTTTTGTTGCTTTGATTTGCAATTCTTTTTTTACTGCAATATCCATTTTTTCCATCCTTTCTTATTTAAAATGCAAATTATTTTGCATTAAATTTACTTGATAAATAGTCAATAAAGTAGGCAACCGCGCCATCATCACAACTAACGGTAATATAATCAGCGCAGCTTTTAATTTCCTCAGGTGAAGTACAAGGAACCGCGCTGATGTCGGCACTCTTTATCATTTCAAGGTCGTTATAAAAATCGCCGATACAGAAAAAACATCCCTCTTTGATATTTAAAACTTCACATAACTCCTTCAATGCATTCGCCTTTGAAACGCCCTTAGGCACAAGCTCGTAATAATTTTGGGTCATACCGTTTATAACTGCACAGGTATCAATAAAATTGGATTCTAAGTCACAAAAGCCCTCTTGCTTTGAAATAAGCTCTTTAAATACAGCCTTTTCTTCTGCATTTGCAAAGGTTAAAATAGCCTTGTAAATAGGAAGCTGGGAAATATAGTCAAATTCGACTACATTAGTGGGTAACTCTTCATAGATTTGATGAAGGTCAGTTTCTGCCGTTCTAACCAATGTGTAAACATCGGTCCCTGAATGAATCTCCATCCCCAACGGATAGTTCATATCAATGATAGTTTTTAAAAAACCAACATCCTTTTTTGGAATTAATCTTTGAGAAACAGGTTTCGAATTTTCATAATCAAAAATCATACTTCCGTTTGCAAGAACAGACGGCGAAATTTTTTTAATTTTTCTAAGAACATCACTTATTGCACCAACACTTCTGCCCGTTGCAACCGAAAATGATCCTCCCTCATTTACAAAATATTCAATCTTTTTAATATTCTCAGGGTTAATATACCCACTATCCATTAAGGTGCCGTCAACATCGCAAGCAAGCAGACACCCATCAAATATTCCCATTTAATCTTTTCCTTTCTAAAAATGCCGTAAAATACGGAGGCAATTCGCTTGAAAATTCTACATATTCCCGACTTTTCGGGTGGATAAATCCTAATTTTTTAGCGTGTAGACATTGCCCACCAAGCTCGGTTATAACTTTTTTGGGTCCGTAAACATCGTCCCCCGCAACAGCGTGACCGATAAAAGACGTATGCACTCTTATCTGATGAGTTCTGCCTGTTTCAAGTCTTAATTGTAAATATGTAAAACCGTTTAAACGTTCGATTACTTTATAATGAGTTACAGCCTCCCTGCCACCCTCAACAACAGCCATTTGCTTACGCTTTGTAGGGTGACGCGCAATAGGTGCATTGATAACGCCCTCATCATTTTTGAAATTTCCGTAACAAATCGCGGCATATTCGCGTGTGAACGAATGCTCCTTAATCTGCTCTGCTAAAAAATTGTGTGCGAAATCATTTTTTGCTACCATTAAAAGACCGCTTGTGTTTTTATCAATTCTATGTACTATACCCGGTCGCATAACACCGTTAATTCCGGATAACGAATCACCGCAATGGAACATAAGTGCGTTGACAAGTGTGCCCTCGAAATTACCTGCCGCGGGATGAACCACCATTCCCTTAGGTTTATTAACAACTAATAAATCACTATCTTCATAAATGATATCAAGAGGTATATTTTCAGACTTTATATCTAACTCTACAGGCTCGGGTATTTCTATTTTTACTTTCATTCCAAGAACAAGCTTTGTTTTTTTAGAGGCAATTTTTCCGTCAGCCAAAACCTTACCTTCTTCAATTAATGAAGCGGCTCTAGACCTTGAAACTGATGCCTCGCGACTTACAAATACATCGAGTCTTAAAGGTTCTTGTTCATTAAATACTGTTTCAATTATCTGCATTTTTTTCCTGCTTTTTCAGTTTATATTCTTTTACTGTATCAATAATGAAATAAAGAATTAAAAGTCCCGCACCGATTACGACACTGCAATCAGCAACATTAAAAATCGGGAAATCGGGCCAAAACTCAAAATGCAGAAAGTCAACTACATTTCCGTCCCTGAAAATGCGGTCGTACATATTACCAAGACCGCCCGACAATACTAAAATTATAGCCCAAAAAAGCAATTTGCTCTTTTTTGCATACTTAAACAAAAAGAAAATGCAAAGTGTCATAACTATGGCGGTAAGTATTATTAGCACTGCGGTGTGACCGCTGAGAACTCCCCAAGCAGCACCCTTATTGTGTATATAAACAATATCTATGAGTCCCTTAATAAAAGGAGCAGAGTCACCTAAAGCAAAGTTTGACATTATAAAAAGCTTAGTAACCGCATCTGCTGCTAAAACCAAAGCTCCGCATATAATTGCTAGAACATATGAAACCAACTTTATTCCCCATCTTCTTCGAAATCTTCAACATTAAATCCTTTGGATTTGCTGGGTGCATCTTCTAAATTAATTGAATCGTCAGCATCGGTTACAGGTGTTGCTTTTAAAAAACTCATAATATCAGGTTCCTTATCAACCGCAGTTGATACAACCTCAGCAATACGTGTAGGCTCAGAGGGTACAGAATCGGGAATAGTTCCCAAAATTTCTAGGTGTTCCTTATATTTTGCAGAAATATCTGACTTAAAAGCAGCAATTTCCATTTTAAGCTTATCAAAAAGAATTTGTTGCCTTTTAACACTGTCCTCTGCGGCGGTTGTGATTGCTTTTGCCTTTGCCTCGGCATTTTCAACCATAACAGCAAGCTCTTTTTCAAGCGTGGATTTTCTTTCCTGCGCCTTTAATTCAAAGGTAGTAGAAAGCTCTTTTTCGCGTGCTGTAATAACAGAAATATTCGATTCTGCATTCTTTATTATTTCCTCGCTCTTTTCTTTTGCTTCACCAACAATTCTGTCAGCCAGACGCTGAGCGGATAGCAAAACATTCTGAATACTGTCCTGAGCGGCTTTATAATCGTTAATTTCTTTATTAAGAGAGTCAATTTTCTCCTGAAAATCTTTTACAATGCGGTCAAAATGCTCATAATCTGCCTCAACCTTATCAAGAAAAATATCAACCTCGTCCTGCCTGTAACCGCTCATTGATTTAGCAAACTTAATGTTCCTGATTTCTGCAGCACTTAACATAAATACACCTCAAACATATTTTTTGTATCTTAAAATAATACGGTTTTTTCTGGTTCTTTCGTCAACGGAGTCAATAACAAATTTGCCCATTCCTCTTATTGTTACAATGTCACCCGCTATAATATTTTTAGTTGCCTTTTCTGTCACCTGAGAGTTGACACTGACAAGCCCCAAAGCAATTTTTTCGGCAGCGGTGCTTCTCGAAACGCAAGACAGTGCCGAAACCACGCAATCAAGCCGCTCAGAAGCTATTGTATCAGCAAACTCGGTGAGCGAGTCGCATTCAGGGAGTGTTCCGTCAATTCCCACTGTTATTTTTACGCCCGTTCTGCCGATTTTTTCGGTATTGTTCAAAATATGAGCTAAAACTTCATCAAGAACAAAAACAACAGCTCTGCCCTCGCCTATTAAAATATCGCCTACTGTTTCGCGTTTAATTCCCAATGCCATAAGCGAGCCTAAAAAATCGCGGTGGCGTAAAGAAGCATCCCTTCTGAAAGAAAAAGTGAGAGCGGTAATGGGAAATTCGGCTTCATCTGCCCAATCGGGAATACAAGCTAACACCTTTCGCCTTGCATTCGCATAACCGCCGAATAGACTGTACTTCACGTTTCTTTTGCTAAGCACACGCTCTGCTAAAACACTTTCTTCTTCCGATAAAAAGCCCAAGAATTTATGTTTTTGGTTTTTATCGCATAAATCAGCAGTATCGTGAATTCTGGCAACTAAAATTTCAGAATCCATTAGAAATACATTCTGTTTTCTTCAAAATCCTCAAGCATAAGCTCGCCCATCATATCAACGCCGTTTGGAACGATAAGAAATGTGCCCCTTGAAATTTTGCGCATATTACCGTGATTTGCATAGGTAGCACCGCTTAAAAAATCAACAATTCTGCGGGATAAATCCCTGTCAGCCGCTTCAAGATTCAAAACAACTGTTTTTTTATCGTTAAGGTGGTCGGCTATTGATGTAACATCATCATATCTTTCGGGCTTAACAAGAACAACCTGCATTGCAGGATTGTAGGCAACCGTCTTTGATTTGCCACCGATGATACGTGGAGCCGCCTCACTGCGCTTTACAGGCTCGCTTTGTACCTTTTTCTTGGGTTCTGCCTGTTCTTCTACCTCATCAAACTCCTCGTCATATTCCTCATCAGGTACTGAAATAAAGTTTTTAATAGTATCCAATAATCCCATTTATATTCTCCTTAAATTTTTTATTAATTATAATTTCTTTTTCCAAAAAGCGCCGTTCCAAGACGGACAAGATTTGCGCCTTCTTCAATGGCAACATCGAAATCATCCGACATTCCCATTGATAAAACATTTATATTACTATTATCTAATTTTTTGTCTCTTATGTCAATATATAAATCATACATTTTTTTAAAATAATGCCGATTTTGCTCGCTATTTTCACAAATAGGCGGAATAGCCATTAATCCTCTAAGCCTTAAATTAGGAAGTCTTACAATTTCTTCTGCTGCTTTCAAAAAATTCTCTGGCGAAAATCCCCATTTTGATTCTTCGTTTCCAATATTAATTTCAAGCAGAATATCCATTGTTTTACCAATTTTCCCTGCCTGTTTGGAAATTTCGTTTGCAAGCTTTAAGGAATGTACAGAATGAATCATTTCTACCTTATCTATAATATCCTTAACCTTATTGGTCTGCAAATGACCGATAAAATGCCGATGGCAAGGAACAATATTATCATTTTTAGAAAGAAATTCCTGAACCTTGTTTTCGCCGATGTATTCTATCCCCTGAGAAATCGCATAATTAATAGTATCAGCATCAACTGTTTTGGTGGCTGCAAGCAAAATAATATCCTGTCCCGTTCTTCCGCTTTTTTTGGCGGACAACTGAATTTTGTCCCTTATTTCTTTTAGATTATTGTTAAATTCCTCAACTGATAATTTTTCCGTCATAAAGATTTTTCCCCTTAACAATAACTCGGTCATATAGCTTAAGTACATTACCGTTTTCGCTTTGCTTTTCACAGATAATATAGGTATCTGCCGTATACACTATGTTAATAGGCACAAACTTAACCTGCATTCCGCTTTCTACATATACACCCCGCACAGAATCTACAACTCTTAGCGATTTTTTCGGAATTTTAAGCCCGCTGTACTGAGCCTTAATAACAGTCATCGGTGCGCTTCGCATAACCGCAAGTTCACTGTTCATCTGGTTGCAGGAAAATATCACAACCGCCTTTTCGGTAGTTTCAGAAATATTGATTTGCTTAACTCTAACGGGAAGCTTTGGTGAAGAAATCAAAGACGTTTCAAGTGTGAGCTCTTCGCCCTCTTTAAATTTCAAGGACTCATCGACAGATATTTCTGTAACGATATACCACTCATAATCAGATACGATTTTACCTATAACATTTTTTTCGTTTTCTATTGCCTTTGCCTCTTTTAAAAATTCAGAGGTAATATCATCGGTTTTAAGATCTGAAAAAACCTGCTCATAACCGTCGGTCTTTGACACAAAGTATCCCGATTTAAATGCCATAACACTTGCTTTTGATTGAGGTAAATTTGCTGAAAGTTGACCTAATTCCGCCTTCAAGCTTTCAAGCTGTGCAGATAAATCCAATGGCTCACCGAGAGCCGCTTGTTTACGGTTCATAACCGATAATAATTCCTCTGAAGCTCCTGACATACCGGAATAATCAAAGGTAGAAGCCGCAAGAACGGCGTTGTTTGTTTTTTCCTGAAACCTTGAATTTATAAGGTCTAAATTAACGGCATCAACATCGTTATAGCTTAAAATATCTTCGATATCCTCAATTTTCGAGTTTAAAGTATTTATTCTTGAAAGCGTGATTGAAGAGCTTTCGTTATCGTAAATATTAGCGATAACACCATCCTTTGAAACACGTCCGCCGTCCTCAACAACAAAGTGTAAAACCCCATTGTTGTCATTTGTAACAAGTGTTTCGTTGCGAATTATAAGCCCCGTAATGTTGATACCCTCTGTAGCGGTGTAAAAAACCGCATTTTCGGTTTTAATTGGACTGTAAATTGCAGAAACTGCCTGATGAATTACAAAAACAGCAACAAGAAAAACTACAAAACCTCTTATAATAGTTGTACCTTTCAACTCTTACCCTCCAAGAATTTCGATACTAATGCTTCGGATAATGCTAATATATCTTCCGTTTCATCGGGATAAACCCAATTAATTCTACTGTCACGCCTGAACCAAGTAAGCTGTCTTTTAGCGTATCGGCGTGTTTGTTGCTTTAAGTGCTCTACCGCATCCTCAAGACTGCAGCTTCCGTCAAAATAACTGTATAGTTCCTTATGGCCTATTGCCTGATATGCACCATTCTTACCGTTAGCACTATAGGTCGCTTTGGCTTCATTAAGTAAACCGCAATCAAGCATTATATCAACCCGCTTATTAATTCTTTCGTAAAGCTTTTCGCGGTCCTTATAGGTTATACCGATTACAAGTGCATCAAACGGAGATTCATTAAGATGCGAATTTTCGTTCTGTGCTGTAATAGTCTGTCCCGTTTGCAAATAAACCTCAAAAGCTCTTATAATTCTTCGCCTGTTATTAGGGTGCAGTCTTTGTGCGGTTTCACTGTCAAACGCTACAAGCTTTTTAAGCATTTCCTCTGCGCCTATACTGTCAAATTCCGCTTCTAAATGCTCACGAAGTGAAAAATCGGTTTTACTGTCTGTAAATTCGGTATTATCAAGCAAGGAAGAAATATAAAGCCCTGTTCCACCCACAATTATAGGCAACTTTCCACGTGCAGAAATATCATTTATACACTCACGTGCTTTCAGTACATAATCGGCAACCGAAAACTGTTCATTTGTGTTAAGAAATTCGAGCAAATGATGAGGAATACCACACATTTCTTCCATTTCGGGTGCGGCAGAAGCAATATGAATTCCCTTATAAATCTGCATAGAATCGGCAGAAACTATTTCACCGCTAAATTTCTTCGCGATTTCAATGCTAAGCTTTGTTTTTCCCGATGCGGTAGGACCGACTATAAATACTGTCTTAATCTTGCTCATTGTATCCTACCAAACTGCTTTTCAAGCTCACGCTTCTTAATTTCGTATGCAACAGGTCTGCCGTGCGGACAGTACATTATATCAGCCGACAAAAGCACCCTTTCAGCTAATTTTTGCATCTCAATCGCACTTGTTTGCGAACCTGCTTTAATAGCCGCCTTGCAGGCAACGGTGTGGAAAAGATCGTCCTCACGTTCTGTCGAAACAGTGCCTGTTTTCAAAATATTTTCGGCAATTTCAGATATAAGCGCAGAAACATCTTCACTTGTAAGGAAAGACGGAATTGCACGTACTAAAACTGTGGAATTTCCAAAATCCTCAACCTCAAAGCCGCTCTTTTCGAGGAGTGCCACATTTTCAGTCACTGCATCATATTCCTCGCCTGAAAGTGCCACCGTTATAGGAGTCAACAACTGCTGAACTGAAATTTCGCGGTTTTGTTTGAGCGAATTAAACAAAATTCTTTCGTGGGCTGCATGCTTATCGATCATAAACACACTGTCGCCCTTTTGTGCGATAATATAGGTTTCAAAAGCCTGTCCAATGATTATAATATCGTCTGCCGGTATTATGTCGACCAAAGTGGTTTCGGTTTCCGCTTTATTGTCTTCATCTTGCTTTGCTTGAATTTTGGGAGTAACCTTTACGATTTCGCGATGATTAATCGGTGCCGACTCACTTCCGTCTGGCATAACAACGCTGTAATTATTAATAAAATCAGGTTTTTCAGCATTTCTTAAAACCGACTGTTGCGAAAAAGGTTTATGTAAACTTGGATTCTTGTCATAAACCTTTTCAGCAATAGTTTTTTCTTTTATAACGCTCTGTCTGAATTCTTCGGTAGTTACACTTTGGAAAGGATTAAATGCAGGTGAATTCATTTTAATTTCGGGTCTAGTGTCGCCCCTATTTATAGCATTTTTAACTGCCGCATAAACACTGTCAAAAATAAGCTTTTCATCCGAAAAACGCACCTCTGTTTTAGCAGGATGAACATTGACGTCAACAATATCGTAGGGTACTGTAACATAAAGCACAAAGCCAGGGAACTTGCCCACCATCGCGCTGTTTTTATAAGCCTGCTCAACCGCGGCAATAACTGTGCCTGAACGAACAAGTCTGCCGTTTAAAAATGTAAACTGATAATTTCTTGTAGGTCTGCATGAAACAGGCTTGCAGGTAAGCCCGCTTACTGACACAACTGCACCAGAGTACTCAACATCAATAAGAGTTCCCGAAAACTCACGTCCTAAAACAGAATAAACCGTACCTTTAACATTTCCGTCGCCCGTTGTGGACAAGGTCTGCTTACCGTCGCGAATAAATTTAAAGGATATTTCGGGGTGTGAAAGTGCAATTCTGTCAATAACAGCGGCACAAGCGTTAGCCTCAGAAACATCTTTTTTAAGAAATTTCATACGTGCAGGGGTGTTATAGAAAATATCCCGTATAATTATTGTTGTTCCCTCGGGACATCCGATTTCCTCTAAAAGCACCTCTTCGCCGCCCTCTATCACATAATGAGCACCGAAATCGCTGTCTTTTGTAGCGGTAAGCATTTCAACCTTTGCTACAGAGGAAACTGCTGCTAAAGCCTCTCCTCTGAAGCCTAAGGTGCCTATTCTGTCAAGGTCATCGCCCTTTGAGATTTTACTGGTAGCGTGACGTAAAAATGCCGTAGGAACATCTGAGTAATCAATACCGCAACCATTATCCGTAACGCGAATATAAGTAATACCGCCCCTGTTAATTTCTACAGTAATCACAGTAGCGCCTGCATCTATTGAGTTTTCGACAAGCTCCTTAATAACCGATGCAGGACGTTCAACAACCTCACCGGCAGCAATTAATTCGGCAACATTTTTTGGTAATAAATTAATTTTCGGCATTTTTAACACCTCGCTTTTTATATATTTTTCGCTTTATTACAAATATCAAAAAGTATTTGCATTGATTCAATAGGTGTCAGTGTATTGACATCTATTGCCCTTAAATCGTTAAGTATATCCTGAGCACCCATCATTTCGAGAGGTAACTGCATATCATCGTTTGTAGATGCTTTATAGGTCACTATACCCTCTTGCTCGGTTTGTTTTAATATTTCCTTTGCGCGCTCGGTAACCGTTGGCGGAATACCGCTAAGTGCCGCAACCTCTATACCGTAGCTATCGTCCGCTCCGCCGCGAACAATTCGTCTAAGGAAGGTTATATCGTCTCCCCTTTTCTTGACCGCAACATTATAGTTTTTAACTCCCTGCAGTTCGTTTTCAAGAACGGTAAGCTCGTGGTAATGGGTAGCAAAAAGCGCTTTAGCACCCAACTTTTTCTTATCTGCGACATATTCTAGAACCGCACGCGCAATCGACATACCGTCAAATGTAGAGGTTCCTCTGCCAATTTCGTCAAGAATAAGCAGGCTGTGTCTTGTAGCGTTTTTGAGAATATCTGCAACCTCACTCATTTCAACCATAAAGGTAGACTGTCCCGAAGCCAAATCGTCCGACGCGCCGACACGGGTAAACACCGCGTCCACAATGCCAATTTCCGCCGATAAAGCCGGAACAAAGCAGCCCGTCTGTGCTAATAAAGTAATAATCGCCACCTGACGCATATATGTAGATTTACCTGCCATATTAGGTCCCGTTATAATAGCGCATCTTTCATCCTGCATATTGAGGTATGTGTCATTAGCAACAAAGGGGGTTTTTATGACCTGTTCTACAACAGGATGTCTACCCGACTTAATCCTTATATTTCCGCTGTTGTTAATGAGCGGTCGGCAATACTGATTGTTTGCCGAAACATTCGCAAAGGAGCAAAGCACGTCAAGCCTTGCAATAGCGGCGGCAGTCTTTTGGAAGCGTACCAATTCATTAGCAGTTTTCTTTCTGATTTCGTCAAACAGCTCATATTCAAGCTGGAATGAACGGTCCTTTGCGGTGAGCATTCGTTTTTCGAGTTCCTTTAATTCCTCGGTAATAAAACGTTCTGCCCCTGTAAGTGTCTGTTTTCTTATATAATCCTCGGGTACTTTATCAAGGAAGGAATTTGTAACCTCAATATAATATCCGAAAACCTTGTTGTATTTTACCTTTAGTGTTTTAATACCTGTACGCTCTTTTTCGCGCGCTTCAATGTCGGCTAAAAAGTTTGTGCCGTCGGTCATATCGCCGCGGAGCATATCAAGCTCAGCATTATAGCCTTTTCTTATAATCCCGCCCTCTCTGACAGTTGCGGGTGGCTCATCCGAAATGGCATTTCTGATTTGAGAACTTATATCCTCTAATGTATCAATAGAAGCATAAATTTCTTTAAGTGCTTTACAATTAACATTACTGAGCAATGCTTTTACAGGAGGGAATTTTTCGGCGGTGCCTGCAATAGAGTTTAATTCTCTTGCAGAGGCTGTGCCGTAAACTATCTTGGTCATTATTCGTTCAATATCACGAATACCGCTAAGCGTTTCTGCAATTTCGCCTCTGAGCACCGTATCGCTCACCAGTTCCTCAACCGCATTTTGTCTAAGACTTATCTCGGCAATATTCATAAGCGGATTTAATATCCACGAGCGGATAAGTCGCTTACCCATTGCGGTTTTGGTCTTGTCCACCACCCATAAAAGTGAGCCTTTTTTGGATTTTGAGCGCATTGTTTCCACAATTTCGAGATTTCTTACAGCCGTAATATCAAGCCGCATATACTGACTGTCGGTATACACCTCAACCTTGTTTACAGAAGTATTACCCGAAAGTCCCGTTTCATAGATATATTCGAGTGTAACACCCAAAGCGGCAGAAACAGGACTTGCAGGCTCAATACCTAAGTTTTCAGTACTTACAACCGAGAAATGTGATAGAATTTTTGGCTCAGTATTTTGGGGAATAAAGTCATTTTCATTTCTGAATGTCATCACAGACGAAAGCTGATTATTAATAAATTCAGATAAGTTTTTTGATTTCTTAAATGATTTTTCGCTCATTAAAATTTCACGCGGTTTAAAACGTGAAATCTGCTCGATTATTTTTTGCTCGGTTTTATCATTAGAAATTTCTGTTACAAAGCATTCGCCTGTTGAAGCATCGCAAAAACAAAGTCCTGCACCCTTGTCGCCGAAGGCTATAGTTGCAAGATAATTATTTTTGCCCTCTTCAAGCATTGTATCTTCAATAACAGTACCGGGTGTTATTGTTCTTATAATATCCCGTTTTACAAGACCTTTTGCGGTTGCAGGGTTCTCTGTTTGCTCGCATATTGCAACCTTATAGCCCTTTTCAACAAGGCGTGCAATATAAGCCTCACAGCTGTGATAAGGCACGCCGCACATTGGAGCGCGTTCACTAAGTCCGCAGTCCTTACCTGTAAGAACAATATCAAGCTCATTTGAGGCGGTTTTTGCATCTTCAAAAAACATTTCATAAAAATCGCCGACTCTGAAAAAAAGAATACTGTCTTCATTCTTGGATTTAATATCCAGATACTGTTGCATCATTGGTGAAAGTGAAGCCACAAAACCACCC
>CAYQFD010000018.1:0-13608 GCA_964416795.1 uncultured Ruminococcus sp.
CGGAATACTCACAGCAATTATGCTTGCCGAATGTATGATGGAGAACAAATCTACTTTAAGCAAGCTAGCCGCCCCTGTTAAAATGTTCCCACAGACTGTAAAGAACGTTGTTGTAAAGGATAAATCCGCAGTAACTGCAGATAAGCGTGTTCTTGCGGCAGTTGAGGAAGTAAGTGAGGCTCTTGGTAAAAACGGCAGAATTTTGCTAAGAGAAAGCGGCACTGAGCCGATGATTCGCGTTATGGTAGAAGCCAACAGCCAGAAAAACTGTGACTTATATGCGGATAAAATAATTAACCTTATAACAGAACTTGGATTTGCAATGTAAAAAAAGGCTGTCTCACTTAGTGAGGCAGCCTTTTTTTGTTGATTTATCCTTGATTCCTAGCTTTACGCAAAGCCAGAATACGATTCATTTCGTTATATACAATCATAAAGCCCTCGTCCACACCCATACCTGGTTTTGCTAACATTTGGACAGGACCTGTAGCCATAGCGCAGTGAACGCAAACCTGAGCGCTTCGGTCGGTTTCGTTACAGGTACCGCCCTGATAAGCACCGATACCGTTTTGTTTACAGTAAAGAACAGCTTCTATGGTGTTGTTAATTCCGCCGAGGTCAGGAGTTTTGATTTGAACCATATGACCTGCTTTGTTATCAACGAAGAGCTTAATATCTTCTAGTGTATTGCACCACTCGTCAGCAACCAACTCTACATCGCATCCACGAGCATCAAGCTCTTTGGTAAGCCCTGCCAGTGCGGTAATCTGTGTTTCTCTGTCGCAGTCGCAGTCCATAGGGCCTTCTATTCTAAGCTTAAAGGGTTTCGCAATTTCGCCTAGCTTTTCAATATAATCTGCCATTTCCTTGTAGTTGTTGTTGCCGAAGGCTGCACCGATTGTGCCGTATACATCTATATGCATTACAGGTGAGTAGTCTTTAGTGTTGCGGTTGTTAAGAATACGGTCACGCAACCACGCTACATAATCTGCCAGTTTTTCGCCTTTTCTACCAAGCTTTGTGTCGATATTATTAATCAAAGCATGGGGCAAAACGGCGGCGCCCTTAATAATCATTTTATCTGCGTTATCGTAGCGGTCATCACCTGACTGGGTGAATAGAGGAACGGGAGTGTCTGATACTTCACAGCCGTATTCATCGGCAACTACTTCACACATCATTCTGCCTGTGGCTTTGGCAACAGCATCTAAAATAGCCTGTGACACACCGTATCTTATAGCGGTGTGGAGACGTTTGCCGTCCACCTCAATAGCTTCCATCATAGCGCAAAGTCCACGGAAGTCATCAGCGTTTTTGCCTACAAGCTGAGGCTTTATATGGTTTTCAATAACAGGGATAAAATCTTCGGCAAGGAACAAAGGGTCACGTCCGCCTGCGCCTGAATACTGCACAGCGGCACAGTCGCCGAACGCCACCTGTCCGTCCTCAAGAATAATCATCACCGAAATAGATTCTCCTGCTTGGCGTACTGCTTTAAAACCCTCAGTTACAGGGTTGCCTACATAAAATACACCGTCGTGTCCTGCGCCCTGTTTAATAGCGCGCTGGTCATCAAAGTAAAAGCCTGTACGACCTGCGGAACATACAACATCAATAATTTTCATAATTCACAACCTCCTTATTATTTTGGTCTGCCTACCAAACGACCTTTACCGATTGAATAAACATCATCGATAACCATTTGGAAAGAAACCTCTCGCTTTTCAGCGTTAGCGCGTTCTTGAATTTTCTCTTTATGGAAGTCGATAAGATCCTTTGAAAAAGGTAAATTACCGATATCAAGTATACGAACGGCACCGTCATTGTCGCGGCAAGGCAACATTTTGCCCGCATTAAATCTACAAGGTGCGAACGGCACGTCAAGCACGCCTGCCTCAACACCGCGGCAAACACCAACGGCAATATCTCCGTTACCGAGCTCGAAGCATTTGTCAACAATAGCACGTGTTTCAAGCTTGATGATTTCTTTTTCCTTGTCAAGTCGTTTATCCTGGAAGGTCTGGTCTGCAAGCATATTAACAACCTGCTTAGTGCAACGCAAGCCTTCAGCATTCGCTTCCATAGTGGGTATTCCCACAGCCTCATGAGGAGTTTTAACAATAACCTTTGTAGCTTTCGAAAGTGCTGCAATCAAGCTACCTGAGGATATAACACCAAATGCTTTTGCTTCGTCAGCAGGGAAACCGCCCATCCACTGATGCAGAACGGTTGTTACCTCGACATCGCTGTATCCGTATTTCTCTAGATATTCGTCGGTCAGTTCTTCTAATGTGCGGATAGCGGCGATATCCTGTACCAAGTTTCCGCATTGTCCGTAACCTACCGTGATGTTCTTAACACCCTGCTCTGCAGCAAGTAACGCTTCAATAATAGCGGCAGCGTGGGAGATACAGGGTGGTACTAATGTGCCTGTTAAGGGACCGTATGGCTCGCGGTTGATGGAAACACCCATTTCTTCGTATAAGCCTGTTAAGCGGTCAACATACTGCCAGTCGCGAATTGTGCGCTCCATAGGGATATTTTTGCAATACGGCAAATTGTATGATATTCCGCCACCCTCGTAGCTGGTGAAACCGCCTGCGTAGGTGATTTCTGTAAGGAGTCTTGCGTCAGGAGTGCCGTGACGCACCTGCATAGGAACGTTGACACTTTCAATAACCTGACGGCATTTTGCCACACCGTGATTAACGGCAGGGAAGCCGTTAAGCATAGCGCGTTCAAGACGCAATGATTCGGAAATACCGTTTTCAGCCTCTTCATAGCGGTTTTGGCGGGTGTAACTGTCGATAGTAGAGGGCAGTAAATCTGCCTCGCCGAAATCCTCTAAATACTGCATAAGCTTGATATGCTCTTCTACAACAGGAACACCTGCACGCGGTTGAATGAGTGTGCGTTTATTACGTTTAGCATTGAGTAGCTTTTTAGAAAAATTTCTGCATTCGGGCATGGATTTATGATAGGCGATAGCCTCCTCTAAATCTACATCCTTACCTGTGGGCCATTGATTTAAAACTTCCTTGCGAAGTTGTTCAAATTCTCCGTCAGAAATGCGTTTATTTTGAATGTCCATAGTATTCGAGCTCCTTTTTCATTATTTTGAGTGCCGTTTTCGGATAATAAGTTGAGAGTAATCCCATAGCAGCTAATATATAGCTTTTGTCTGCCCAAACATCTGCTTTTTTCGGTCTGAGTGATGAAGGGGTTGATATAGAATAGAGGGTGTTTTCGGCAATTTGTAATATTCTATCAGAATGAATCAAGCTGCCGCCTGTAACAACAATATTCTTGACATTTGTTAAATTTTTACCCTCCTGGACTAAAACTTTGCCTAAAAGTGTATACGATTCTGAAATTGTACCTGCATGGCGTGTGACCGCTTCTTTTACCGCACACGATGCCAATGCAAAGTCGAGGTTTTGCATATCCTTGTTATTGTTGGGGACCTTGTCAGGATTAAGCTTTAAATCCTCGATTATAGAAGCTGCGGTATCTTCTGAAAGTCCAGACAATTCGCATATACAGTTGATTCCTGCACTGTCTACAATGCCTTGTATACTGTATCGCATACCGATATCGCCCTCTACCGTTCGTTTTGCATAAGGCTCGGGCAAGCCTTTGTAAACGGTGTTCATATGCTCAGGCATTCCATCGGCAATAGAATATATATCGGTTGTGGCGCCCCCGACATCGACTGCTACTAATTCACCTATTCCTGCTTCATCTTCGCAACCGCCTGCCAGTAGCTCTACGGCTTTTAATACGGCTGACGGGGTTGGCATCATAATGTCAGAGAGAAGCTCTGCCGCACGGCTAAGTCCCTTTGCTTTAATAATTCGATTGAGGAAAATTTCCCTGATCTGTTTTTGCGTAGGCTCTATTTTCAATTCCCCAAATTTTGGCATAACATTGGGACAAACATATACCTCACACCCGCTTAGTATTTCCTGACATCTCTTTGTAGCTGTGCGGTTGCCTGCGAGCACGATAGGGAAGGTGGGCTTCATAGCTGCTAAAACCTCGGCATTGTGTATAATGCATTCAGTGTTTCCACCGTCTGTTCCGCCCACGAGCAAAAAAATGTCGGGCTTCGCTTCATTTATTTCCTGAGCATCGTCCTCGGTAAGCTCAAAGGAATAAACCTTTACTACTTTAGCACCAGCGCCTAGGCTTGCAAGCCTTGCGGCTTCGCCTGTGAGCTCTGGAACTAATCCGCTTGTAATCATTCTAAGCCCCCCTGCCGCTGAGGAACAGGCGTAGCATTCGTCAAAATCCAAATTTCCAACCTTGTTCCTTAGAAGCTTGAGTCCTGCCTCAAGACCGTCGTTTATATCTGTTTCAATAGTGGTGTAAGAGGCGGCGGTGCCAAGAATCTGTTCTTTATCAATATCTACTGCGGTGAGTTTTGTATATGTACTGCCAAAATCAATTAACAATACAGTTTTCATTAGTTTTCCCCGTCTATATGTAAAAGTTCTCTGAGTGCTTCAATAGTGGTTTCGGGGGTTGTTCCTGGGGGGAATGCACGGTCAAATCCCATTGCTTTAAAGCGGCGTTCCACATCTTCAAACTTCTGTTTGCCGATAACGATATTTCCGCCAACTATTAACGGGATACCTTTAAGACCTGCTTCATCGCATTTTTCACGCATACCGCGACAGTCTAACTCTCCCTGACCGTAGAGTGAAGAGATTACAATAGCATCTGCGCCTGATTCGATAGCCGCGGAGATATATTCTTCCTGTGCAACCATAACTCCCAAATTTACAACTTCAAATCCTGCCTGTGTGAAAGCGTGCTGTAAAATTTTATTTCCTACGGCATGAACGTCCGCACCGATTACGCCCATGACTAATATTTTCTTTTCCTGATTCGCCATAAATTGTGCACCTCATTGAAAATTGTTATATAACTATATAATATAAGGTTATATATCATTTGTCAAGTTATATTTCCTGTTTTTTCAAATAAAGAGTGTAATTTTATTAAAAAACCGCCCAGCATATATGCTGGGCGGAGATTAAATGGTTTTTTTCTCAAGCAAGCGTTTGATTTTTGTTTCTAAATACAATAGGGAACCCTCATCCATCTCATAATGGCAGTTGATTATCTCACCATTGAATTTTCGTATGGCATCAACCGTTTCTCCGCTTAAAAGCTTTTCATAAGCTTCAGGCACAATAATAATATCTTTATTTTTAAGATATTTCTTAGCATCGGTTTCATCTGCGCATATCAATGGGGTAGAAACAGTTACATTTTCAGTATACATCTGGCAGGTGTCATATAGTAAACTCCCGAAGCGTTTGCTATAAGCTATAATGCCAACCTTTTTCTCTGCGGAGATTTTAATAATTCTCGAAAGTGCCTGAGTTGAAGGCCTTAGCGCCATACGAATAACCTTGTTTTTAGCAGGTACAACGCTTTCAAGATAGTCAGCGTGCGAGGAGGTTGTGATAATAAGGTCAAAGTTTTCACCTAATTTATAGGGATATTGTTTTACATTATCGAGTAAATACGAATATAAATCAACACCGTTTATATGGCGTAGCTGCTTTGATATCTGGGATAGATTTTCGGGGTTACATTCTACAGCAACCACCTTAATATTGGCTTCCTTTTCAGAGCGCTCGCGAAGCTTAAGGTTTATAAAAATATTAATTTCATTAGGGGTAAGTCCCATTTCTTCTAGGTGGTCAAGCATATCGCCGATAGCTGCCATAGCTCTTTCCTTGCGGCTGCCCGAATTATCGGGATGATAGCTTACAAATGTGCCGCGGCCCTGAACCTTTTCAATAAGTCCTGCATATTCCAGCTCATCATAGGCGCGCTTTACAGTACCTCTTGCAATACCGAGCTTTTCGGTTAATTCTTGAACGGTTGGTAACCGCTGTCCCGAAAGCAAAGTACCCTTTTTTATTGCAACCCGAATTTCGTCAACAAGCTGCTGATAAATTGGGATATCCAATTCCGTATTTATGTTAAAGATATGTTCCATTTCTCTTCTCCACCATAATTGTTATATACCAATTATAGTCAGTCAAGCCTATTTTGTCAATGGAACATTCGCGTTATTTAACGCTGAGGGTTATTCTCTAGATAATTTTGCCGACCGATTTCATAAAGGTTATTTCCTTCGCTGTCGATTACAACGATAACGGGAAAGTCCTCAACATAAAGCTTGCGGATAGCCTCAGCGCCAAGGTCCTCGTATGCAATAACCTCGGCCTTTTTGATACATTTGCTAAGAAGTGCTCCGCAACCGCCTATAGCACCGAAATATACAGCGCCGTGCTGCTTCATAGCTTCTATTACTTCGGGACCTCTTTTTCCTTTACCTATCATTCCTGTGAGCCCCTTTTCGATAAGGGATGGGCTATAAGCATCCATACGGTAGGAGGTTGTAGGTCCCGCAGAGCCTATTGCCTCATTAGGTTTTGCAGGTGTTGGTCCTACAAAGTAGATAATACTGTCCTTGATATCTAAGGGAAGCGATTTCTGAGAATCAATTAACTCGCACAGACGTTTGTGTGCGGCATCGCGTGCTGTATATATTGTACCGCTGATAAGACAGCTGTCGCCTGCTTTCAGCTTTCTTGCATCTTCACGGCTAAGAGGGGTTTTAATATTAATTGCCATTTATATTACCTCCGTTTTGTGCCTTGTGACATGACAGTTGATGTTGACTGCCACAGGAAGTCCTGCGATATGTGTGGGGAAATATTCGATGTTTACAGCAAGAGCTGTGGTTTTGCCTCCAAAGCCTTGCGGACCAATACCTAAAGCGTTAATTTCACACAATAATTCTTTTTCCAAATCTGCATAGAAAGGATTACTGTTCGGTTGGTCAACATTACGAAGTAAAGCTTTTTTTGCAAGATATGCCGCCTTATCAAAGGTGCCACCGATTCCCACGCCCACAACTATAGGCGGACAGGGGTTAGGACCTGCCTCCTCGACCACGCGTTTTACAAAGTTTTTTACGCCCTGTAATCCGTCTGAAGGGCGAAGCATAGCAATCTGACTCATATTTTCGCTTCCGAAGCCCTTGGGGGCTACGGTGATTTCTATTTTATCACCGCTTACCATTTCAAAGTATATCATAGCAGGGGTGTTATCTCCTGTGTTTACTCTGTTAAGCGGATCGCCGACAACACTTTTACGCAGAAAACCCTCTGCATATCCCTGACGTACACCTTCGTTTACGGCCTCGGTAATGTCGCCGTTAATATGTATGTCCTGACCGATTTTCAAAAATACACAGGCCACACCTGTATCCTGACATATAGGCTGTGCGTTTTGGTCGGCAATCTGATAATTTTCAATTATGTGTTCTAATATTTCTTTGGCTTGTGGCCAAGGCTCATTGTCGGCGGATTGCACGATACAGTTTTTGATGTCGTCGCCAAGATGACAATTCGCCTCAATACAGAGCTTTTTTACGGTTTCAGTAATGATTAAAGCATTAATTTCTCTCATAAGTCCTCCTCTATATAACGGTTTTGGGCACACTGTATATGTGATCCAAAATATCTCCGTTGCGGCCGATTACCTTTGCCACAATCTTGTTGCCCTTAGGCAATTTTTCGGGTTTTCCGGTAATTCGTTCAACCTTCTTCTTTAAATCTTCAATATCTATAACCGGAAGCCCCGCTTCTTTCAGGATATATCTCAGTTCTTTTTTTGCGGGGTTTACTGCAATACCTCCCTGTGTGACTAATACATCAATATCTTTGCCTGGGGTTGATATGCAGTTTACGCGGTCTGTAACTATGGGGAGTCTTGCTCTGAACATAGGCGCGATTATCATAGAAAGCTTTGCGCCTGCAGCAGTGTCGCTATGACCGCCCGAACCGCCCATAATATATCCGTTTGAGTCGGTGTGTACATTAACGTTAAAATCTGTGTCAATTTCAGTAGCGCCGAGTATTACTACGTCAAGCTTGTTTACTGCGGCATCAGGGCTATCGGGCGAGGCATATTGAATTGCGGAAATTTCTTTATGCTTTGGATTGTTGCGTATTGATTCGACCGCTGTTAAATCAAAGCATTGTACATCCATTAAATTTTCGAAGCATCCAGAGTCAAGCATATCAACCATATATCCTGTTATGCCGCCCAGACCGAAGCTTCCGACTATTTGTTTCTTAATCATAACATCTTTAAGAAATTTCGCCACAGCGAGCGAAGCACCGCCTGCACCCGTCTGGAAAGAAAAACCGTTTTTCAAAAGTCCCGAAGCTTCAATCACCTTTGTCGCTTGTGCAGCCATTATAAGACCTATTGGGTCGCGGGTTATTCTGGTTGTGCCCGACACTATGCCTTTAGGATCGCCTATAGCATCAACGGCAACCACATAATCTATATATTTTTCAGAAATTGAGGAATTTTCAAGGGGATATTCAACGAGGTTATCTGTAATAACCACCTTCTTTTTAGCACACATAGCATCTGCAAAGGCGTAGCCAAGACTTCCGCAGGCAGATTTACCCTCTTTGCCTGTGCAGTTACCCATACTGTCAGCGGTGGGAGCGGCAATAAATGCCACATCAATCGGCGTTTTGCCTGAAATTATGTCAGCAGGGCGGCCTCCGTGGGTACGGAATTCAACGGGTTTTTCTAAAATACCTTCAGAAAAACAGCGGCCTAAGGATGACGAAATATAGTCGGCAGCAATACCTGTTACCACATTGTTTTCAATATGAGAAATGAGCGGCTTATGTACATCAAATAACGAGCTTGCATTAACCTTAATATCCTTAATGCCGAGACTTACGATTTCCTCCATAACCATATTGAGCACATAGTCGCCGTTGCGCAGATGGTGGTGGAAGGAAACTGTCATACCGTCCTTAAGTCCTGAAAGCTTTATAGCCTCACGAATAGAATTTACTAATTTATTCATTTGCATTTCTCCTGCCCATTCCTAACATTTCTGCCATAGAAATTGTTCGCTCTGCCCTTGTAACGATTGGCGCATCAATCATTTTTCCGCGCAAAGCTATGGCACCCTTTCCTTGCTTTTTTGCAAGGGTTATTGCATCAATAACCTCATACGCGTAATCAATTTCAGCCTGTGTAGGACTGAAGATGCTGTTTATAACTTCTATGTGCCGCGGCGAAATGGAGGCTTTTCCGCTAAAGCCCAAGCCTTTTGCGAAAGCAGTGTCAACGATGATGCCCTCATCGTCATTTACATCGGTAAAGGGCGTATCATATACCTCTATGCCTGAGGCACGCGCGGCAACAACCACTCTACCCCTTGCATATTCGATTTCTTTTCCCTCTTTGGTGCGTGCACATTGAAGGTCAGCCGTTAAGTCTTCAGCGCCTAAAAGAATAGCTTTTACTCGTTTTGAGCAAGAAGCAATGGCATACGCATTCTCGACACCGAGAGCGGTTTCTATAAGCGCCATAATTCCTGTGCTGCCAATTTCGAGTCCAAACTGCTTTTCGACCATTGTCATATATTCGTCAACTACCAGAATATCCTCTGCAACACTTGCCTTAGGAAGCAATATCATATTGGGCTTTTCGGGTAAAACAGTGTCAATATCTTGCCTGTAGAAGTTGGAATCTATAGAGTTGATTCGAACAATAATTTCCTGATTCTCGAAATCCATATACCGAATGGTGTTTCTTACAAGTATTCGTGCGCCATCCTTCTCAGCAGGGGAAACGGCATCTTCTAAATCAAAAATTACGGCATCAGCGCCTAAATATGCAGCATTAATGAGCATATTGGGGTTGTTGCCTGGTAAAAACAACATACTGCGTCTCATTATAGTGCCTCCTTAGAGCGAAGAATAGCAGTTTCTACTCTTGCGCGAATCACACACTCAAGCGCGCCCCTATCGGTTATTCTGAGTCGGGCATTTTTAATTTGGAACTCATCTAAAACATCTGAAACGGCTGTTCTGATAGCATTTCCAAACTGTTTTTCCACAATAGATTCAAGCTCTATCGTAAGCCCGCTTTCTGAAGGCTCGATTTCTACATAGGCATCGCTTGACTCCATAGTGCCTGCGGATGCACATCTCATAATATCCATTTTTGGTATAACTCCTTTAGTTGATTTTGGCGTCCCAAAGTTATGTAACAATTTAAGGTTATTATATAACACAATCTAATAAAAAGCAACCGTTTTGTGTTTTTTCTTTACTTTTAATGGGCGGTAAGTTATAATTTAATTAATAACTGATTTTCAAGAGGAATAAGTATGTATATTGAGCTTGTAACAAAATTTGATAATAAAAAATCAGAGATTTGGCAAACATTTCTTAAAAATGCAGGACTTGAACCTGATAATAATGTGACACAAACTGCGCTTTTGTGGGATGAGGAAACCTTAGTTGCCGCAGGCTCGCGCAACGGCAATCTGCTTAAATGTATCGCAGTTGAGCATAGCCGTCAGGGAGAAGACCTTACATCATCAATCTTATCTGCATTAAGGCAGGAGGCCTTCAAAGAGGGATATAGCCATCTTTTCCTTTATACAAAGCCTGAGAATGAGAATATGTTCTCGTCGTTATTCTTTTATACCATAGCCAAAACCGATAAGGTTATTCTTATGGAAAACTGCAAAAACGGTATCAAAGAGTTTATGGATAGTATGCCGTCTTTATCCGTAGGGGGAGAGATAGGCGCAGTTGTTATGAATTGCAATCCGTTTACTTTGGGGCACCGTTATCTGATAGAAACTGCCGCCAAAGAATGCGAACACCTATACGTATTCGTGGTTAGTGAGGATAAAAGCCAATTTTCTTTTGAGCAAAGGATTGAGATGGTAAGACTTGGCACGGCACATATAGATAATGTATCGGTGCTTTCAACCGGCCCGTATCTGATTTCTTCTGCAACATTTCCCACATATTTTCTTAAAGAGCGTGAAAACGCAAGTGAGGTCCAGTGCCTTTTAGATATAGAAATATTCACAAAATATTTTGTGCCAAAGTTTTCAATTAAACGTAGGTATGTAGGCACAGAGCCTTTATCACAGATGACCGACCAATATAATGAGGCATTAAGGTTGAATTTGCCAAACCGTAATGTTGAGCTTAAAGAAATACCCAGAATAGAGATATCGGGTAGACCTGTCAGCGCAAGCGAAGTGAGGCGTTTGATGGGTAAGGGCGATATTAAAACGATAAAAACGCTTGTTCCGGATACTACATTTAATTTTTTGAAGATTAACGGCTTGATATAGTCAAGGAGGAACTTATATGCAAGAACGTCAGGAAAACCATATTTTAAGCAGTTACTTTGCACCGAGAGGACATCAGCGTATGTATTCTCTTGGTATGCAATTAGCACAGCTGTATTTGTCCCCGTTTGATAAGCTTATCGGTATTATAGGTGAGGCGGGCTCAGGAAAAAGCGCTTTACTGAGAGGTATGTTTCCAGGATTAGAGCTTACTAACGATGATGACGGTGTTTATGTCAGGCCTTTACCTTTGTTAGACCAGAACGACACATTTTTCTCACCGCACACCTATCACGTTGATATTCGCTTTGAAAACGGTTTTACACATATGTCGGTTTTAGCCGATGCTATCATTGAGGCGCTTAAAAACGGTAAGCGTGTTATTGTTGAGCATTTTGACCTTATATATCCCTTGCTCGGATTTAATGCAAATTTACTGATTGGCGTGGGAGAGCAGATACTGATAGCCCGTCCCACAATTTTCGGACCTGAGCCACAGGAAATAAGAGATAAGGTATATGAGTCGTTAACATATCGACTTATGGCGCACACAGCAGAGGACCTATGTGAGCTTTGTATGCCGTTTGAGGATATGAAGCGTTGCGGTCACGCTGATGTAAGACACGGTTTTGTTATCACATTTCCCGAAACCAAACCCGAGTTTGATATAAAAGAGGTTGAAAAGCAGGTGAATGAAATGATTGCTGCAAATCTGCCCGTAACCTATGTTGATAACAATCATATTTCGGTGGATGGACGAGAGCATTTCTGCACAGGACCGCGAATCCACGTTTCGCACACTGGGAAAATCGAGAATTTCCATTTATTGCACCATTTTATTTATGACCGTTTTAAACACGAGTATTTATTGGTTGGCTGTGTCGGTAAAGGCGCAGAAAAAAACCTTAAAGAGCTTGACAGCCGTCAAGAGAAGCAATCTGATCTTACGTTACAGTTGGGGCAATCCTCTTTCCATTAGGCTAAGGGAGAAATCATAATGCAAGAGGTTACAATACACCAGATACTAAATGTAAGAGAAATGCGTGCCGAACTGCAAAAAAGTCTGATTGAGAAATACAACACTCCGCTCGTATGCTTTACTATGAACATTGCAGGACCTGTTAAAACCTCTCGGTTGATTGAACGCGCTTTTTTTGAGGGAATAGAGATTTTACAGGGCAAGCTCCCCCCAAAAAGCATACTTCACCGAGAAACTGATGTTTCGTTTACGGGGTGTCAGGCGATGTTTTGCGTTTCTATGACGGCGCAAGAACTAAAAAAAATCTGCACCGATATAGAGGAAAGCTGTCCGCTAGGCAGACTTTTTGATATGGATGTGCTGGATACTGACGGCACAAAGCTTAGTAGGGATAATTTGCGCGGTTGTATAGTCTGTGGAGCTTCGGGGCGCGAATGTGCGGCAGGCAGGCTTCATTCGGTAGAGGAATTACAAGAGGCAACGCGAAAAATCATAACTGAACATTTTTTCTCTAAAGATTGCAAAGAGTTTGCAAGCCTTGTCACAGAGAGCTTATTAGATGAGGTTAATACAACCCCGAAGCCTGGGCTTGTTGACAGGCGCAACAGCGGTAGCCATACCGATATGGATATAAACACATTCCTCACAAGCGCCCATTCTCTGACACCTTACTTTCGGCAATGTATAGAGATTGGATACCGCACCTCGCAAGAGTCACCGAAGGATACTTTTAAGAAGCTACGAGAAGCGGGCATTATTGCAGAAGATACAATGTACGAGGCTACAGGCGGTGTGAACACTCATAAAGGTGCTATTTATTCATTTGGTGTTATCTGCGGAGCCTTGGGCAGACTCTGGACAGCAGAAGTTTCTGTTCCTGGCATTGAGGATATTTTGTCTGTCTGCTCCGAAATCACGCGTGAAGCGGTAAAATCGGATTTTATGTCAATAGATAAGACCACTGCGGGCGGACGGTTATATCTTGAATATGGACTTACGGGGATACGAGGAGAGGCGGCATCGGGTTTTCCGTCTGTCAAAAATATTGGAATGCCTGTCTATCAAAAAGAACTTGATAGTGGGCGCACCCCTAACGATGCCGGTGCGGTAACCCTGCTTCATTTGATTTCGAAAGTAAAGGATACCAATCTTTATAACCGAGGCGGAGTTGACGGCGCCGATTATGCTGCAACCTGTGCCAAACTTCTTCTCAAAAGGAGTAACTCCCCCTCGAAAGAGGAAATAGAAAAACTGGATAATGACTTTATTGCCCGAAACTTATCGCCTGGCGGCTGTGCCGATCTTTTAGCTGTTACATATTTCTTATTCAAATTAAAATCCGAAAAATAAAAACACACTGAAATATTTTACACTTTGCCTTGCAACGAGACAAGGTGTAAAAAATTTT
>CAYQFD010000019.1:0-13371 GCA_964416795.1 uncultured Ruminococcus sp.
GCTGAGTGCACAATGGCACAGTGGTCGTCAAGCTATCTTGAAAAAGCACTTAATATTCCCAAAATATACGGTGATGTTTTCGGGGTTTCCCTTTTTGCTCTTATGCTTGCAATTGGTCGCACTCTTTACGCAAAATATGGAAAAAATCTGATGAAAATCCTCATAATCTGCACATCAGGTGCAACAATTTGTTATTTTACCGCCGCAGTAACCACATATCCTGCCATTGGGCTTATTGCATGTGCACTTACGGGTCTTTGCACCTCAATGCTCTGGCCGGGCACTCTCGTTCTTGCATCCGAGCGTTTTCCCGAAGGCGGTGTTATGATATATGCTCTCATGGCTGCCGGAGGTGACTGTGGTGCTTCGGCTACACCACAGCTTATCGGCATTATAACGGATATGGCAATTGCTGACAGAGGTATGATATCATTGGCTTCTTCTCTTGGACTGTCACCCGAACAGTTTGGCATGAAGCTTGGTCTCATTGTGGCTATGTTATTCCCGCTTGCGGCGATTTTTGTGTATATGCATATGAAAAAGCATTTAAAACTAAATAATTAAAATTATGCTTGTAAGTTTATAAAATATATGTTAGAATAATAAAAATGTAAAATTATGTAAAGGACGGATTGTATAATGACAAATGAAAAAAGAAGCAGTTTTACAGGCAAAATCGGTTTTGTTCTTGCAGCTGCAGGTTCAGCAGTAGGTCTGGGTAACATCTGGAGATTTCCGTATCTTGCCGCAAAATACGGCGGCGGTATTTTCCTGCTTGTCTACATAATTCTTGCCGTTACATTCGGCTTTGCGCTTATGTGTGCAGAAATCGCAATCGGCAGAAAAACAGGTGTAAGTGCCGTTAAAGCATTTGGCGCGCTTAACAAGAAATATAGCTTTATAGGCTGGATAGCATCAGTTATTCCTATGATAATTCTGCCTTATTACTGTGTAATAGGCGGTTGGGTTATGAAATATATTTCCGTTTTCTTAACAGGAAACGTATCTTCTGCCGCAGGGGACGATTATTTCTCAACCTTTATTGCAAAACCCTTTGAGCCTCTCGGTTGGTTTGCGCTTTTTATAGGTCTTACCGCTTTAATTGTTCTCTTCGGTGTAGAAAAGGGTATCGAAAAGGTAAGCAAATGGATGATGCCGTTGCTCGTTGTACTTACCGTTTTCATAGCAGTATACGGTTTATTTATGCCAGGCGCTATTGACGGTCTTATCTATTACATTAAACCTGATTTTAGTAAATTTTCTGCAACAACTGTGCTTGCCGCTATGGGACAGCTATTTTACTCAATGTCATTGGCTATGGGTATTATGATCACCTACGGCTCATATATGAAAAAGGATATAAACCTTGAATCGTCGGTTAGACAAATTGAAATTTTTGATACCGGCATTGCGTTTCTTGCAGGTCTTATGATTATCCCTGCCGTGTTCGCTTTCTCGGGCGGAGATGAGGCGGCTCTCGGCAAAGGGCCAAGCCTTATGTTCATCACATTGCCTAAGGTATTTGAATCAATGACAGGCGGTACAATTATTGGTGCACTTTTCTTCATAATGGTGTTCTTTGCGGCGCTTACCTCGTCAATTTCACTTATGGAAACCGTTGTTTCCATTGTTAATGACAAATTGAACTTAAACCGCAAAAAGACCTGTATTATAGTGCTTATAGGCTCTGTTATTTTAGGTCTTCCCTCTTGCCTCGGCTTCGGTGTTCTTGATTTTATCACAGTTGCAGGCCTCACCTTCCTTGATATGTTTGACTTTATAAGCAACAGTGTGCTTATGCCGATCGTGGCGCTTCTCACCTGCATATTTGTAGGTTATATTATAAAACCTCAGACTCTCTCAGAAGAGATTGAACTCACAGGCAAATTCAAGGGCAAAAAGCTGTTTAATATAGTTATTAAATACATTGCGCCTGTTTGCATTGTTTTAATTCTCATTTCCTCTGTGCTTGATGTTTTGGGTATAGTAAAAATTTAGGTGAATTATGGATATTTTAAAGATTTTAACAGAAGAATTTTCCCTTAAACCCTTTCAAGTTGAAAACACAGTAAAGCTTATCGATGAGGGCAATACCATCCCCTTTATCGCGCGTTACAGAAAAGAGGTTACTGGCTCGCTTGATGACCAGCTTTTGCGTGAGCTGTCGGACAGGCTTTCTTATCTTCGCAATATGGACGAAACAAGAGAAAAGATTAAAAAATCCATTGAAGAGCAGGGTGCTCTTACAGAGGAATTAATCACCGCTATTGATAACGCTAAAACTCTTACCGAGCTTGACGACCTATACCGCCCGTACAAGAAAAAGAAGAAAACTCGCGCTAGTGTTGCAAAGGAAAAGGGACTAGAGCCCTTGGCAAATATAATCTATGAGCAATTACCCGACTGTGAACAGCCAATTGTTTTAGCAGAAGATTATGTAAACCAAGAGCTTGGTGTTGAAACTGCAGAGGATGCTTTACAGGGAGCAATGGATATTATCGCCGAAAAAATTTCAGACGATGCAGATGTTCGACGCCGTATGCGCTTTGTGTGCTCTGCCCACGGAATTTTAACCGTTAAAGCAAATGCGGAGGATATCGGTGTTTATGAAATGTATGCCGACTATAGTGAAAGCGTTGCTAAAATTCCCGACCACAGAGTTTTGGCAATAAACCGCGGTGAAAAAGAAGATATACTTAAAGTCGGTATTGACTTTGATAAGGAAAAGGCAATGTTTATAATTGCTAAAAATCATATAAAAGAGGGTTCACCTGCTACAGCTACTGTAAGAGCGGCGGCAGAGGATGCGTATTCTCGCCTTATATTCCCCTCTATTGAAAGAGAAATCCGCTCGGAGCTTACCGAAAAAGCGTCTACTAGCGCAATTAAAGTTTTCTCTACCAATTTAAAGCAGCTTCTTATGCAGCCGCCTGTGAAAGATAAGGTGACTTTAGGTCTCGACCCAGGCTATAGAACAGGCTGTAAGGTTGCTGTTGTTGACGGTACGGGCAAGGTGCTTGACACTGCTGTTATATACCCTGTTCCGCCGAAATCAAAAATAGAGGAAGCAAAAATTATAATCAAGGCATTGGTCAAGAAGCACAATGTTGAGGTTTTTGCTATTGGCAACGGAACTGCAAGCCACGAAACCGAATGCTTCGCTGCAGAAGTAATTAAGGAGCTTGATACAGGTCTTTCCTATATGGTAGTAAGCGAAGCAGGTGCTAGTGTTTACTCGGCTTCAAAGCTAGCGGCTGAAGAATTCCCCGATTATGATGTATCGCTCAGAAGCGCCGTTTCTATTGCAAGGCGCTTGCAGGACCCCTTAGCAGAGCTTGTTAAAATCGAGCCTAAAGCTATAGGTGTAGGTCAATATCAGCACGATATGCCGCCCGCAAAGCTTAACTTAGCGCTTGACGGTGTTGTTGAAAGCTGTGTAAACAGCGTAGGTGTTGACCTTAACACTGCCTCTGTTCAGTTGTTGTCACGCGTTGCAGGTATCGGAGGTGCACTAGCTAAAAATATTGTAGCCTACCGCGAGGAAAACGGAAAATTTTCTTCCAGAACAGAGCTTAAAAGGGTTTCTAAGCTAGGTCCCAAAGCATTCGAGCAATGTGCAGGCTTCCTTAAAATTGCTGACGGTAAAAACGCACTTGATAATACAAGCGTTCACCCCGAGAGCTACAGTGCCGCAAAAGAACTTTTAAAGCTCTGCGATTATAGTGATAAGGATTTAAAATCAGGCTCACTTTCAACTTTAAGTGAACGAGTAACTGCACGCGGCATTAACGAAACCGCAGAAGATCTCGGTATCGGTGTGCCTACACTTGAAGACATTATAAAAGAGCTTGAACGCCCAGGACGTGACCCTCGTGACGAGCTGCCCCCACCAATGCTTAGGCAGGAAATTATGTCTATGGAAGACCTTAAAACAGGTATGAAATTAAAGGGCACAGTCAGAAATGTTATAGACTTCGGTGCTTTTGTGGATATAGGTGTTCATCAGGACGGACTCGTGCACATTTCACGCATTACCGACAGATTTATTAAGCATCCTTCAGAAGTGTTAAAGGTTGGCGATATAGTTGATGTTTATGTTTTGTCGGTGGATATGCAGAAAAAGAGAATTTCACTCAGTATGAAAGAGATTTAAAATGAAACACAATAATCTAAAAGGCAGTCTAATACTTATTACTGCCGCGCTTATCTGGGGACTGGCTTTTGTAGCACAAAGCGGAGCCGCCGATTTAGTGCCGCCGTTTATATTCAATGCTTTACGGTCATTTATCGGCGCATTTGCCCTGTATCTTTTCTATTTACTAATGAACAGAAAAGAAAAAAATCCATTCTTTCCTAAAACTAAAAAAGAGAGAAATATATATTATATATCGGGGCTAGTTTGCGGAATTTGTCTTGCAGTTTCGGTGAATTTCCAACAGTTTGGAATCGCCTTTTATCCGAAGGGTGTCGCAAGTGAGGCGCGTGCAGGCTTTATCACCGCACTTTATGTAATTTTAGTGCCTATATTTTCGGTTTTCGCCCGTAAAAAGCTAAATCCTATAATCTGGGTTGCTGTGCTTATCGCCCTTTTCGGTGTATATAAGCTCTGCTTCTCAGGCGGATTCGATAAAATATATCTCGGCGATATTTTGGTGTTCTGCTGTGCAATATGCTTTTCGCTTCACATTATGGCTGTCGATAAATTCGTCGGCTTTACAGGCGGAGTCAAGCTTTCTATAATGCAGTTTTTAGTATGCGGAGTATTTTCTCTTTTACTTTCACTTATTTTCGAATTACCGCAAATAAGTATCCCAAATATTATTTCCGCCGCACCGCAGATACTTTATCTTGGAATAATGTCCAGCGGTGTTGCCTACACATTACAGATTGTAGGTCAGAAATACGCAGAAGCGGCAGTTGCCTCAATTTCTATGAGCCTTGAGAGCGTTTTCGCGGCTCTCGGAGGCTGGGTTATTTCAGGCAATAAGCTATCTTTCAGTGAAATACTGGGTTGTGCGCTTGTGTTTGCTGCAATAACCGTTGCGCAAATTCCAGAATTTATAAAGAAACAATCAGACTAATATTCATAATTTGTTTATATTTCTAGGACATTTGTTTGGTATTATATTATTTATAAAAATATGCAAAAAATCTATGGAGGAATAAAAATGATTAGTGTTACCGCTCTTAGCAAACGGTACGGCACTCACCTTGCAGTTAAGGATGTTAACTTCGAAATCAAAAAGGGCGAGGTTATAGGCTTCTTGGGTCCTAACGGTGCCGGCAAGTCTACCATTATGAACATACTGACAGGTTATCTTTCGATGACACAAGGAAAGGTGCTTATCGACGGCTTTGATATTGCAGAATATCCTGAGGATGCAAAGCGCCGCATAGGCTATTTGCCCGAATTTCCGCCTTTATACATAGATATGAAGGTAAGAGAATACCTTAACTTCATTTATGATTTAAAAAAGGTTAAATTTCCTAAAAAACCTCATATCGACGAAATCTTGAAGCTTGTAAAAATCGATAATGTTCAAAACCGACTTATCAAAAACCTTTCAAAAGGCTACAGACAAAGGGTAGGCTTTGCACAAGCACTTATCGGCAACCCTGATATTCTTATTCTTGACGAGCCAACTGTAGGCCTTGACCCCAAGCAGATTATAGAAATCAGAAATCTTATTTCACGTCTTGGCAAAAACCATACAATTATTCTGTCCTCTCACATTCTTTCGGAAATTCAGGCGGTTTGCAAGCGAGTTATTATTATAAACCGCGGCGAAATAATTGCCGACGATACTGCTGAAAACCTTTCAGAAAAGCTTTCAACAGACCATTCCTTAGTTGCACGTATCATCTGCTCCGAAAAAGAAATGATTGAGGCGCTTTCATCTGTCAAGGGTGTAAAGAGTGTTATGTCACTAGGTCGCAACGAGGAAAACACCTTCGACTTCCTGATTGAGCCTGAGCAAAATGCAGATATCCGCGCCGCAGTATTTGAAAGAATTGTGTCACGCGGAAAAACCTTGCTTTCGCTTACAAGCAACAAGCTTTCCCTTGAACAGATATTCTTAAGACTCACCGAGGTTGCTGACAACAATGAGGCAAGAGAACTACTCGGTATCGAAACCGAAGACTCAACCACAGAAGTATTAAAAGACGAAACACCCGAAATCGAAGAAAAGGAGGAAAATTAAATGACCGCCATATTTAAAAGAGAATTTAAATCCTATTTTTCAACCCCTATCGGCTATATTGTAGTTGCTGCATTCTTTTTCTTCTTAGGTTTATTCTTTTCGGTTTACTATAGCAGTGGTTCACCGCAGATTTCCTATGTAATTGTTCAGTTATCTACAATTGCTGTATTCACTATCCCAATTCTTACCATGCGACTTATGAGTGAAGACCGCCGTCAGAAAGTTGACCAAGCTCTTCTCACCGCGCCTGTAAGCCTTACGGGTGTAGTACTCGGCAAGTTCTTTGCCGCTCTCGCAGTATATGCCATAGGCTTTGCACCCACTATTATTTTTGAAGCAATCATTATGTCCTATGTCCCTGTTAATATCACAGAGTATTTGTATGCTCTTTTAGGAATACTGCTTTTGGGTGGCACCTTAATTTCTATCGGTATGTTTATATCCTCTCTGACAGAAAGCTCAGTAATTTCAGGTATTCTTACCCTTGTGATAAACATTCTTATCATTTACATGTCCAGCTTCTCGAGTATGGTAAGTGTAGAATGGCTTGCAAATATACTTGATAAAATGGCTATTATGACTGCTTTTGAAAATTTTGCGACAAACATACTGTCTATAGCTAATATCGTTTATTTCTTAAGCATTATCGCAATATTCATCTTCCTGAGTATTCGCTCGCTTGAGAAGAGAAGATGGTCTTAAAGGAGGCGTAGCACAATGGAAGAAAACAAAAACCTTACTCCCGAAGAATCTGTCGAAGAAGTACTTGAAGCGACAGAAGATTTTGATATTGAAGAAGCTGTAAAATCAAACAAAAAAGGTTTGAAGCTAAAATTCAAGAAAAAGGCTTCTGACAAGCCTAGGAAGATAAAAAATCAGGCATTTTTAAAGCGCGGAAGCTATTCAATGGCTATCACCGCCATTGTTGTTGCAGGCATTATTATATTCAATGTTTTAGTAAGTGCTTTGTCGGACAGATTCGTTCTCGAATTTGATATGTCTACCGAAAAGGACAATTCTATAAGTGAAGAAAACCTCGAATACATTAAATCCGTAGAAGACGAGGTTGAAGTTATTATCTGTGCCACAGAGGATGAATACAAGGGCGACTATATGGCATATTTTGCTCAGCAATACGGTGTTACTGAGGACGCTACAGCATACCACGAGCAAACCGTTAACCTTATTAACAGATACGGTGACTATAACAACAAAATCAAGATTAAATTTATGGATACACAGTCCTCAGAATTTGCAGCAATTTCCTCGGCTTATTCTAACGACAACCTTGCCTACGGCGATATTATCGTTACTGCCACAAAAAATGGCAATACACGTCATAAGGTTATAAAATATACTGATATCTACACTATCTATACGGATGATACCTATGCCGCATACGGTTATTCTACAGGCTCTGTTTCATCAAATAATATCGAAACTGCACTTACAGGTGCCATTTCATACGTGCTAAGCTCTGAAACCAAAAGAATAGGTATTATTACCGGTCACTCTGCAACAGACCTAACGGCTGATTATATTGAACTTTTAAACACCAATAATTATGAAACAGAAATCATAAAAGAAACTATGATTACATCTATCGATTCAAAGCTTGATGCTTTAGTTATCGCCGCTCCCACAATCGACTTTACAGGAGCCGAGCTTGATGCCATTTCAAAGTTCCTTGAGAATGACGGTAAGCTTAATAAAGGTCTTGTGCTTTTCGCATCAGCTACCGCACCATATCTCCCAAATCTTTCAGATTTCATAAGTGAATGGGGTATTGGTATTGATGAGGGTATCGTTTTTGAAACAGATTCAGACTATCATATTCCCGATGTTCCGACCGCTTTCGTGACACTTGATTCAGGTAAAGACGATATCACAAGCTCTATGAACGGTTGTATTACAGGTAATAATGTTCCTTTGTCTATACTTTTTGAACAGGAATCTTATATAACGGTTACTCCTCTTATGACTACCTCTGAAACAGTAGTTGCAGCACCTGTTGGCACTACAGATACTTGGACGGGGGCTGGCGATTACGAGAAACAAACCTTATACGGTGCAATTCAGTCAGCTAAAGCGACCTATGATGACGATAATAATAGAATTTCAAGCCACGTGTTTGTTTTCAGTAGTGCGGATTTTATTTATTCAGATTATAATGAGCTTTCTTCCGTATCAAATAAGGACCTTACCTTAGCCGCTGCGGAAAGAGCAGCAAATGCAGAAAACGGCGGCATCTCATTTGTTTCAAAAATCATCACAACCGAATCGTATGCAGGCTCCGTTACAGAATCATCGGTAAACCTTATCCGTACTATATTTGTAATAATCTTGCCATTAGCTACACTGATAGTAGCAGTATTTGTTTATATTAAGAGAAGGAATGCTTAATTATGATTAATTCACCTGAAAACGAAAATGAACAGGTTAAAGAACCCGCAGAGTTTTCAACTGTATTTGCCAACCCAACTGTTCACAAAAATGATGCTAAAAACGTAAAAAAAACCAAACGTTTAAGCATTATTCTCGCTTCATTTTTGGCGGTTGTGGTTTTAGTCGGCGGCACCGTTGGAGTTATTAAACTAATCCCCGAAAAAGAAACCGACCCAACAGACGAAACTATCTATGAGGAAATAGAGGTTTTAAGCATCGAGAGCGGCACCTTGAGTACCGTTTCCTTGACAAATAAAAACGGTTCTTTCAAAATCTATTCGGTTAGGGAAAAATCGGAAGATTCTTCATTATCAAGGGTTGTAAACTGGTATCTTGACGGTGTAGATAAAGATCTTATAGACACTGATTCCACAGTTAATATAGCAGATTCCCTTTCAAATATAACTGCTTTAAAGGAAATAACAAAAAAATCACTTGCAGATTGCGGACTGGAAAAACCCGTTGCAACGGCTGTTCTCACCGATGAAGACGGTAAGGAGACCAAAATTCTTTTAGGAACTCCTTCCCCCGATAACAGCGGTTATTATTTAAAGCTCGGCGATTCAGATAAAATTTATCTTGTAGATTCATCTGTAAGCTATATTTTTTCTCTCGTAGAGCTTGATTTAGGCGACTCAAGTAATTTAGATGGTTTCCCCTTGTCAGACAGTATGACTGATTTTATGGGCTCAGATGAGCTTCTCAGCAAATTCGAGAAGCTTACAATTTCGGGCAAAAACTTTCCCTCACCTGTGGTTATTGAGGAAAATCAAAACGAAGAGCTCAGCAGCTTAATTGGTTATGTCACTACCTCACCCACAAATCATATCGCAGACGGAACAGATTATATATTTGATGCCTTCAAAAACGGTATTACAGTATCAGGCACATACTCCTTTGATAAATCGGATGCATCGCTTAAAAAATTCGGGCTCGATAATCCTGACTTCACCGCAACAATGGAAATTATGGGAGTTACACACACCTATAAGTTTAAGCTTCAGGAAGACGGCTATTATGCCGCCGTTTGCGATACTGTTAAGTTAATTCAGAAAATCAATTCCAATGCTATTTCATTTATAGAACAAACCACAAAAGACTTTTACTCATCGTGGGTTTGCCTGGTATCTATAGACGATGTGGATTCTCTGGTTATAAAAACCCCCGAAAATTCCCACACATTTGAGTTCACCGATGTTGAAGATGAAGATGCAGATGTCAGCTTTACAGTTAAATATAACGGCAAAGATTTCGATACTGAAACCTTGCAGGACTTCTATATGGATCTCATCTCAATTCCCTGCAACGATTATACTATCGACAATATCACTTTAAACCCCGAATATTCTTTCACTTTTAACTTCCGAAGTGAAATTGGCGGAAAAAATGTTATAGACTTTGTTAAGGTTTCAGAAACAAGATATCAATATTATTCGGACGGCGTAGCAATGGGTAAGGTCACCTCTTCTGAACTCAAAAAGGTACTTAACCACTTAGAAAAGATTACAGGCTAATTTTTATTGACAATTATGATTTTTTGATTTATAATATGAAAGCAGTAGGGACTGCATTTTCCAACAGCGAAAATGCGGTCCTCTTTTGTGCGTATAATTTAATTTCTTGTCTTTTTAAGAAAGGATATCGCAATTATGTCTACATTTAAAACTTATGATGTTGCAATTATCGGCGGCGGTATCGGCGGTCTTATGGCGGCATACCGTTTAAAAGAAAATTCCCCCGAAATCAAGGTTGTTATAACCGAGCGCGGTAACACGCTTGTGAAAAGACACTGTCCCGCAGGCAGAAATAATGGCTGTATTCACTGTAAAACCTGTAGTATTACAAGCGGCTATGCAGGTGCGGGCGCTTTTTCAGACGGTAAGTTTAATCTGGGCACTGCTTACGGAGGAACCTTAGGCGAGGAGCTTGGCGACGACCTTGCAAACAGATATATAGGCGAGGTTGACAAGATTTTGGTTAAATACTGCACCTCAGGCGAGGTTAAGGTTTATAAATCAAACGAAGCCCTCAAGCTCAAATGCCTTCAGAATAATTTAAGACTGCTTGATATGAACGTTAAGCACTTAGGCACAGATAAAAACTTTGTTACTATGCAGAATCTTATAAGGGCTATCGGCGAATTAGGTGTTGACTTGTTTGCCTTTTATGACTGTGAAAGCGTCGAAAAGGGCGATGACGGTTATATCCTTCACTACACCAACGGTGAGCAGATAAAAGCCTCAAAAATCATTATTGCTACAGGCAGAGGCGGCGCTAACTTTGTTGCAGATTTCTGCCGTAATTTCGGCGTACATATGCACTCAAATCACATTGACATAGGTGTGAGAGTTGAAATGAAGGATATTATCTGGAAAGAGTTTTCCGATAATATTTACGAGCCTAAAATTCTTTATAAAACCAAAACCTTTGAGGATAAATGCCGTATGTTCTGCTTTAATAAGGGCGGACTTGTATCAGCCGAAAACAATCACGGTATCATTACCGCTAACGGACACTCCTATGCAGAAGACGAAAAACGCACTGAGAACTGCAACTTTGCAATTCTTTCTTCTATCCGTTTTACAGAGCCTTTCAATCAGCCCACTGAATATGCAGAAAGTATTTCACGACTTGCTAATATGATAGGTAACGGAAATGTTTTGGTTCAAAGATTCGGTGATTTGGTAAGGGGCAGACGCACTAATGAGCACAGATTATCACAAAATACAGTTGAGCCTACATTAAAAGCAACCGCAGGCGATATTTCGCTCGTTCTTCCCCACCGAATTCTCACAAACATAATCGAAACCATTTATGCGCTTGATAAGGTAGCCCCGGGTACTGCAAATGATGATACCTTGCTTTACGGCTGCGAAAGCAAATACTATTCTATAAGACCCGAATTTATGAACAATAAGTTCGAGCTTTGCGACGGTGTATATATTATCGGTGACGGCAGCGGAATCTGCCGCGGTCTTTCTCAGTCAGGTGCTATGGGTATCTATGTTGCAGACTGTATAACAGAATAACTATTTAAAAATTATAACCACTGAGGCAAAAGTACTGTTTTACCTCAGTGGTTTTTTGTTTTATTTAAAATTTTAGTTTTTTGTCGCTCATGCCGCGACAGGTATGCCCTTGTCCCAAACTTCAAGCCTTTCAATTCTGAATACGGCACATATTAGTCTGTTTTCCGCGACTTTTTATGTAAAGCATTATGATATTTTTGCTCTATATATTCAATTACATCCCTACGGTCTGATTTTTCCAAAAAACGAAGATCTTAATATAATTAATTTCTTTTAAAGTTAAAACTATGTTAAATTCTTTAAGTTTCGATGGTGGTTCGGGCTTTGGCACTGTAAAATCATAAAATTTCCCAAAAATCAGTTCTCTCACATCAACTGTAAGTAAGTGTGCAATTTTAATTAGTCGGTCGGTTATGATACTTCCTCCTCTTTCCATCTGCGAATATGTGCTTGATTTCATTCCAAGGCTTTTAGCGACCTCAATCTGTGTTAATTTTCTCAAATTTCGGTATTTTCTGATTCTCTCATTAATTGTTTCAGACATAATAACCCTCACATAATAAAAAATAGTAATCTCTTGAATTTATGGGGATTATATCCCCTTAATATTTTTGATTATAACCCCCATAATATTATCTGTCAAGGGGGATTATAAATGATAATTTTTGATAAACTTTGGATAACTATGAAGAACAAAGGCATTTCAACTTATACGCTGCGAGAAAAATGCGGTATTGACAGTAAAACCATCAGAAGACTCAAAGCAAATGAAAATATAGAAACTAAAACACTTAACAAGTTGTGTTCCGTTTTAAATTGTAAAATCGAGGATATTATGGAATTCATAAATGATTAAGCAAACACGAATAATCAGGTTCGGATTATTCGTGTTTGCTTAAGGTGAAATATTTTTATATAAATTGTCATATTATGTTGACATTAAAAACGTTTTGGAGTAAAATATATTTACATTTGAAAAGCATTTTTAGGGGCGTTTAAATGAAAGCTTTAGAAGAAAAAATCTTAAAAGAGGGTACGGTTTTGCCCGGTCACATCTTAAAGGTGGGCTCCTTTCTTAACCACCAATTAGATGTTGATTTCCTTATGGAAATGGGCAGAGAAATTCACCGCCTTTTCAAAAATGACAATATAACAAAAATTTTAACTATTGAAACCTCAGGTATTCCGATTGCAGTTGGTGCCGCAGCCGATATGCACATTCCTGTTGTTTTTGCAAAAAAGAACAAAACAGGCAACATTTCGGGAGAATTATTCTCTACAGTTGTTCATTCTTACACACACGGCACCGATTATAACGTGGTTGTAAGCAAGGAATTTTTACATAATACCGATAATATTCTTATAATTGATGATTTTCTCGCAAACGGCAAGGCGCTTTTAGGACTTATTGATATTGTAGGACAAGCAGGTGCAAAGGTTGCTGGCTGTGCTATTGCAATTGAAAAGGGCTTCCAAAATGGTGGCAACAGTTTAAGAGCCAAAGGGGTTAGAGTGGAATCGCTCGCCATAATTGACAGTATGGACGATACTTCTATCACCTTCCGCGCCCAATAATGTTTGATGTAAATTAAATTTACATATATTTTAGGAGGAATGAAAAATGAAAAAAATTCTCGCACTTCTCATGGCTGTTGCAATGATTTTTGCTTGCGCAGCTTGCGGCGACGCTGACA
>CAYQFD010000020.1:0-3268 GCA_964416795.1 uncultured Ruminococcus sp.
GTAAAACAAAAAGGATTAGAGAATGAATTTTTGATTCGTTCCGCTGCAACAAGCTTGGAAGAAATCGGAAATCCTGTTTATCCCCCTGCAAGACGGATTTTAAATTCTATGGGCATTGATTGCAGTCAAAAACGTGCAATTCGTGTAACAAAACAGGACTATCAAAAATACGATTATCTAATTTGTATGGATAAAAATAATTTACGAAACCTTTCTTTTATAATCGGTGATGACAGTGATAATAAGGTTTCACGTTTACTTGATTTCACTAACACTCCCCGCGACGTAGCAGACCCGTGGTATACAGGCGATTTTGACAAAACATTAGAGGATGTTGAAAACGGCTGTGAAGCATTATTTGAACACATAAAAAGGACTTCTTGAAAATCAAGAAGTCCTTTAAATTATTATTAAAATTGTCAACCTAATAAAATATCACTGATAAGCATTAAACAAAAGCCGACTAAAAGCGCATATGTAGCGCCGCGCTGATGTCCGTGTGCATGGGTTTCGGGAATCATTTCATCACTCACAACATAAAGCATTGTTCCGCCTGCAAAGGCTAAGGCAAAGGGCAATACCACAGCCGAGATACTGACTGCGAAAAAGCCGAGCAATGTGCCGATTACCTCAACAACACCTGTAAGCATTGCGCATATAAATGTTTTACGGGGTGTCACACCCGAAGAGAGCATTGGACCGATTATTACCATACCCTCAGGAATATTCTGAAGTGCTATACCGCCGGCTATCATAATGGCGTGTGAGGGATTATCAGAACCGAAACCGACACCTGCCGCGATACCCTCGGGCAAATTATGAATTGCAATAGCAATTACAAACAAAAGTACTTTGTTTAAATTTGCATTATTGTGGTTTTCATCCTCAGTGCCAACTAATTTATGGAGATGAGGCACAAGCTTATCAATAAGATTAAGGCACAGTGCACCTGAAAAAATACCTATAACGGTTGTAACAATTCCCCATTTTCCGCCGTATTCGACCGAAGGCAAAATAAGACCGATAACAGCTGCAGCCAACATAACACCGGCTGCAAAGGATAAAACAATATCCGAAAATGTGTGTGAAAACCTTCTGAATATAAAGCCGATAAGCGCACCGAAAACAGTAGCACCGCCAACACCCAAAGCAGTTAAAAGTACCAGTTCCATTTTTGCACCTTCCGTTCCAGTTGATAAAAAAATTATAACATATACAAAAAAATATGTAAAGAAAAACTGACGGATAAAATATCCGTCAGTCAAAATTAAAGCTCACCGAACTTTTCTTCCAAAAGCATAATTTCTTCAATGCTGCGCATACCGTCTGTGCCGTTGTTTTCGGACAGTGAACAAGCAGCACTAGCTCTAGCATAACGCATTGCATCACGCAGAGAGCAATCCTCATGTGCGCCGTAAAGTATACCGCTACAAAAAGCATCACCGGCGCCAGTTGTACCCTTAATATAATCCTTAGGCAGATTAAGGCTGGGTAGTTCAACAAAATCTTCGGTTTCACAGTTAAAGCCGTATGCTAGCTTCGGCGCGTGAATTACAATCCATTTTGAAACGCCCAAATTTCTTAAATATTCAATCGCCTTTAGTGCATTTTCTTTCGTGAGAGCACCCTCACCCGTGAGATTTATACCTGTTACAGCCTCAGCCTCGCACTCATTAATACAGCAAATATCAGTATACCTAAGCGCCGCAGTTACAATACCCTTAGCGCGATCACTCTGCTCAGAAACAACATCTATTGAAGTAATCATACCTCGCTTTTGAGCCTCACAAAGTATTCTTGCACCCTTTGTTCCGAATTCACTGTCGGGTGAATCTATTTGCTTCATCAAAAGCAAATACTCAAGCTGGAATATTTTAGTATCAATAGTATCCCAATTAATATATGACTCATCAAAAATATCGCTTGCCTCAGGCACAAAGAAAAATGTCCTTTGCTTAGTGTCTTTAGCATTCATAACAATTGTTACAGAGCTGTTGCCCTCAACAGTAACATTCTTAGTATCAATATTAGGATACTTGCCAAGAATTTGAAGTAAATCCTCACCTCTTGAGTCATCACCAACGATAGCACAAACCTTGACAGTTAAATCCTTATCCATTTTAGCTAGGTCAAGTATCATATTACCTGAGCCGCCAGGATTTAAGCTTGAAGAACGCACATTTGTGAGATAGCCCTCCTTTGGATAGGTATCAATCTCGTAGAACACATCACCAATAAGTGAGCCCGCAACTGTAATTCCTTTTTTATTACTCATAATTACACCTCTAAACTAAAAATTTTAATAGCGTTTACTATATCTTCTTTAATTGCTTTAATGCCTATAAGCGGTATATCGTGATAGAAAACATTATCACCGGGCTTTACCTTGTCCATAGCCTCTTTAACAGCCCTACCTCCTGCCAAAGCCGAATATGTATAGTAGTTAATTTTTCTGATACCGTTCTTAATAGCAGTCTGGAACTCTTCCTTTGAAAGTCCCGAGGCACCGTGCATAACCAATGGTACATCGACCTTTTCTTTTATACGCTTAATACGGTCTAAATCAAGCTTCGGCTTTGTCTGATAAATGCCGTGTACTGTGCCGAAAGCGATAGCCAAGGCATCAACACCTGTTCTTTCAACAAAGTCCTTAGCTGTATCGGGATCTGTGAAAACATCATCAACACTGTCAAATGAATCCAAGGTTTCCTGAACGGCAGATTCACCGATTCCTATATCGGATGAGAAGATATGACCAAGATCTGCTTCAACAGTAACACCCAAGCTGTGTGCCAAACGGCAGACAAGCGCGGTGTTTCTTACATTTTCTTCATAGTCAGCTCCCGAATCATCAAGCATTACAGATGAAAAGCCTAAACGGATAGCATTTACACAGGATTCAAGGCTTGTTCCATGGTCAAGATGAACACAAACCGGCACCTTTGCTTTTTTAGCACGGTCAACCATAATAGGTCCTATTTCCTCAATAGTAATAATTGAAGAATGAACCTCTGCGTGATTTAAAATTACACCCTTGCCTGTTTCCTCAGCGGCCTGAATTATAGCAGTAAGTGATTCAAGACTTGTAGCATTGAATGCACCGACAGCATAACCCTTTTCGTTTGCGTCATTCAGTAATTCAGTTAACGACACTAGCATATTATTCACTCCTTATATAACTGTCCATTTTAAAAAACCTACAATTAATATAATACTATTTTATTTTACACATTTCAAGTAAAATAGTAAATGTATTTTTTTGTTAAAT
>CAYQFD010000020.1:3368-13233 GCA_964416795.1 uncultured Ruminococcus sp.
CCGTTTTCAAGATTTTTCCATAAAAACTCACCGTTTTGGAGTGTCATATAACTGTGACAAGAATTTTCTTTTGGAATAGAAACAGAACCCGGGTTCATATAAATATAGTTTTCGTGTTCAGTGCATTTTGGGATATGTGTGTGACCGTTAAGCAAAATATCTCCCTTTGCTAAAGGCGGTAATTTTTGCTCGTTATAGTTGTGACCATGTGTAGCATAAATTAGCTTATCACCCACAGGAATGACCGCATAATCAGCAAGAACGGGAAAATCCAATACCATCTGGTCAACCTCAGTATCGCAGTTACCTCTCACGCATAGTAATTTATTTTTGAGAGGATTAAACATTTCGATCACTTTTTTAGGTGCGTAATCCTTGGGCAAATCATTTCTTGGACCGTGATATAAAATATCACCTAAAATTAAAACCTTGTCTGCTTTTTCTTTTTCGATTTTTTTAATTAACAGCTCACAATAGTATGCCGAGCCGTGGATATCCGATGCAATTAAAAACTTCATAATTTTATTCCTTTATTAAAACCTTTAGGATTTTTCCAATTATCATATTGTGGTAATCTTTTTCACTATACTTTTTAAGAGGCTCTTTATCTGTAAAACATTCTTCCTCTAAGCGACCAACATACTGCTTTTTGCAAATTAGAACCAGTCTTGCTTCATCAAAGTAAACAGAATTATCAGAAAATACAGGTGTCAGTCCTGTAAGGGCGGTTTTATCAACATCTCTGCCTGATTTTGAGCCACAAACCTTATGAATATCCTTGTTGTCACCGTAAAAGCTTAAAGTGAAATAATCGCTGTTATTAACAAACTCCATTGTATAGCGCTGAGGTCTTATCATAGCAACAACCGCGTCATTTCCCCACATCTCGCCAGTAAAGCCCCAAGAGGCCGTCATCATATTATAACCGCTTTTATCACCTGCTGATATCAGCATCCATTCGTCAGCAATAGCCTTAATCAAATTGCCCTCAATTTCCTTTGGACTGATTTCTTTAAACATAAATATCACCTAATTATTATTTAATTTTTTATAAAGTAACTTAATTTCTTCGCGCAGATTTTCATTTTCTTCCTGTTCTAAACGCGGATCCTCTCTTATAAGCATTTCAACCTCTTTGCCTGTTTTCCGCAAAACCTCACGGTCTGCAAAAAGGTCGGCAATCTTCATATCGGGAAGTCCGTGCTGACGTGAGCCTAAAAAGTCACCGGGACCGCGTAATTCCAAGTCGGCATCGGCAATTTTAAAGCCGTCGGCAGTATCTTTAATCACGTTTAATCTTTTTGATGTTTCAGCAGATTTGTTATCTGAAATCAAAATACAATCTGATTTGAATTTTCCTCTGCCAATTCTGCCCCTTAGCTGATGAAGCTGTGAAAGACCAAATCTCTCGGCATTTTCAATCACCATAATTACAGCATTAGGAACATCGACTCCCACCTCAATTACAGTAGTTGCAATAAGTAGCTGAATATCGCCCTGCGAAAAAGCGCGCATAACACACTCTTTTTCTTTAGCAGACATTTTACCGTGAAGCAGTCCTAAATTGTAACCCTTAAACTCATTATCTCTAAGATTTTCAAAATATTGAGTAGCAGGTGTAATATCAAGTGTTTCGTTTTCCTCAACAAGCGGACAAACTATATACCCCTGTCTTCCGCTATCAAGAAATTTTTTGATATAATTATAAATTCTCATTCTATAGCTGGTGTCTACCAAATAGGTATCAATCTTCTGTCTGCCCTTTGGATATTCATCGATAATACTAATATCAAGGTCTCCGTAAAGGATAAGTCCAAGTGTTCTTGGAATTGGTGTTGCCGACATAACAAGAGTATGCGGATTTTCACCTTTTGAAGACAGCTTTCCGCGTTGCGCCACACCGAAGCGGTGCTGTTCATCGGTTATTACAAGACCGAGATTATTAAATTCAACATCATCGCTAAGTAAAGCGTGCGTGCCGATAACAATATCAATTTCGCCGTTTCTAAGTTGATTTTTTATCTCGGTCTTTTGCTTTTTAGTGGTAGAGCCTGTAAGCAAGGTGCATTTTAAACCCGAGTTCTCAATAAAGGCTGAAATCGTTTTATAATGCTGTTCGGCAAGTATTTCGGTAGGAGCCATAAGTGCCGACTGATAACCGTTTTTTGCAACCGAAAAAATCAGCGCGGCGCTCACCGCAGTTTTACCGCTACCAACATCCCCTTGCACAAGCCTGTTCATAGGTCTGCCCGACTTCATATCAGCTAAGCATTCTAAGACTACTCTTTTTTGAGCATTGGTCAAATCAAACGGCAAACTGTTTTTGAATTCCTCAAAATAGCTTTTTTCTATATAGCAGGCGGTTTTTCCTCTTGAACGCTTTTTTAGAAACGTAAGACCCGCCTGTAAAATGAAAAGCTCCTCAAAAACAAGCCTTTTTTTTGCTCTTTCAAGTCCTTCCTTGGTTTTTGGAAAATGAATATCCCAAAGTGCTGTTTTAATATCACACAGAGCGTTTCTCTCTCTGACTGTAATAGGCAATGTTTCGGGTAAAGCGACCGAGTCCAAGGCGTTTTTGACTAACTTCTCCATAACCTTTGAAGAAATTGTCTTGCTTGCGGGATATATCGGCTCAATACCGTTAAAGCCTGCTTCCATAATTATAGGCGAGGTCATTTGCTTTATGTAAAAATTACCGTCAATTTTACCGTAAAACAAATATTCTCTGCCTGTTCTCAATTTATCAGCCAAAAACCGTTGATTGAAAAGCGTAATTTGAGCTTTGCCTGTTCCATCGTCAACCGTAAACCTATAAATAGTCATTCCGCGACGTTTTTCTATTGTTTCAATCGGTGTTACAATTCGTGCTTTAATACAGACATTTTCATAAAAAAATGTATCTTCTATCTGTGTAATATCAGTCCAATCAAGGTACTTTCTCGGATAAAAGCGCAAAAGGGCACCGACGGTATCGATGCCCTTAGATTTTAAAACAACCGCTCTTTTTTCGCCGACACCCTTAAGAAACTGAATATCGGTTGCAGCAGTTATCATTAAAAACACCTCTTACTCAACAGAGATAATATAGTAATAAACAGGCTGACCGCCGTTAATAACAGTGATTTCGGTCTTATCGCCATATTTTTCCTGAATTAAGGCTTCAATGCTTGCAGCTTGTTCTTCTGTAACATCCTCACCGTAGATTACAGTAACAAACTGACTGTCACGCTTAATCATTGATTTTAGCAGCTTCATAACTGTTTTTTCAAGGTCGGTATCAACATAAGTGATCTTACCGCCCAAAAGTGCCATTAATTCGCCTTTTTTGATATCGTGACCGTCGAACTGAGAGTCCCTCGCCGCAAAGGTAATCTGACCTGTAGCAATTCTTTCAGCCGCCTTTTCCATTTCGATAGCGTTTGTATCATCATCGCTGTCAGGGTCATAGGTAAGCATTGCCGTAATACCCTGAGGAATTGTGCGTGTGTGAAGAACGATTACCTTGCGTGTGCTGATGGAAATTGTCTGCTCAGCCGCCATAATAATATTCTTGTTGTTAGGAAGTACGAATACTGTTTCTGCAGGTGTAGACTCAATAGCCTTTAAAATATCGTCAGTGCTGGGATTCATAGTCTGCCCGCCCGATACAACAGTATCAACACCTAAATCCTTGAAAAGCTCTTCCAGTCCTGCGCCGGCACTTACAGATACGAAGCCAACAGGCTTGGTAGGCTCAACAGGCTTAATTGTTTCTGTGCGGTCGGCACTCTTAGCGGGCTTTTTCTTGGAATTCTGAGCATCGTGCTTTGCACGCTCGTGCTGGTCACGCATATTTTCAATTTTAAGGTGAACCAAAGCGCCAAATGTCAATGCGTTTTCAATAGCGTTACCTGGGTGATCGGTATGAACGTGTACCTTAATAATTTCGTCATCATCAACAACCACAACACAGTCACCGATTGTTTCGAGGAAAAGACGTAGCTCGTTAGGCTCTTTTTCACAATCGGGATTGCGGTTAACAATAAACTCTGTGCAGTAGGTAAATGTGATTTCACCATCAAACTCACCAGCCGCATTACGTGAGGAATTATCATCCTCTTCTTCGATATCAGCAGAGCCTGAATTTGATTGAATTATAACACCGTCCTTCAAAACGGAAAGCATACCCTTTAAAATTAGCACGAAACCGAAACCGCCTGCATCGACAACACCCGCTTTTTTAAGCTGCGGTAAAAGCTCAGGAGTTTGTTCTAATGCTACCTCGGCACCCTCAATAGCTGCTTCAAATACCGCTATAGCATCTTTCCCCTCTTCAAAAGCCTTTTTAGCGTATTCAGAAGCCACGCGGGAAACAGTAAGTATTGTGCCCTCAGTTGGCTTCATAACAGCCTTATAAGCCGCTTCAACACCCAATTCTAAAGCCTTTGAAATATTTTCGGCAGTTACAAATTGATCATCTGCCATACCTTTAGCAAAGCCGCGGAACAAAAGTGAGGTTATAACACCCGAGTTACCGCGAGCACCTCTGAGCAGTGCAGAAGCATTAATTGATGCTACCTTGCCTGCAGTCTCTCCACTGATTTTTTCAAGCTCTCTGGCACTGTTTGCCAATGTCATTGACATATTTGTACCCGTATCACCGTCAGGCACGGGGAAAACATTAAGGTCATCTGTTTGTTTACGATTATTTGAAAGGTTATTAGCCGCAGAAATAATCGCATCGCGTAATATATCGCCGTTAATCATCTTAACACTCCTATTCCTTGATACCGTCTACCTTGACTAAAACCTTATTTACATTAATACCGGTAGCGCTTTTTACAACATATTTAACCTTTTCGGTAATACTCGCTGCAATAGCGTTAATATTCATACCGTAAGTAACAACAATGTGTAATTCTACATCAATATCGTCACCCGAGGAATAAACCCTAATACCTGTATCAATGGGTTCGTTTTTGGAAATTAAGCCTAAAATTTTCTGACGGTTGTTGCTCGCAACCATACCTACAACACCGAAGCATGAAACAACCTCGTTACCGATAAGCTTTGAAAGATAACCTTCAGAAATATCTATTTTGCCCAATCTGGTTTCATAAGCGATCATAATGAATCCTCCTGTTTACTTATTACAAATATATGATTCAACCGAAAAATAAATATCACTCTCGGAAGAGCCTGTAACATTTTCGATGTTATCATTAAAAAATAGTGCGCCTGTGCGGTAGCACAACGGAACAAACGGCATTTCACTCTGCAAAACTGTCGCAATATCAGTAATTGAATTTTTGTTATTGTAAAAACCGTCAATTACCTCATAAGGATTTGTAGCAACTATCTGCACAGCACTGTCTGTATCCTGACCGTCTTCCACAGTAGCCTGTGGCAAACCGAAAGCCGCCGAGCCGCCCTTTTGAAGCATTTGAGAAAAATCCATATTTTCTGCAAGCTTCACTTCGCCAATAAACAACTGAAAATCTCCGTTTCTCAGGGCTTCCATATATTGCTCATAATTTTTTTCTATAACTGTAAGTTTTATACCGTATTCTGAAAGCTGAGAAGCAATAAGGCTTGCTAGGACTACACGCATACGGTTTTCAGAGTTGACAAGCAAGGTAAGACTTATGGAGTTTCCGCTTGAATTCACACGCTTTCCATCACTATCCAACCTATTATAACCTATTTTCTCCAAATTCTCAACTGTTATTTCTCGATTTGCATTAATTTGTATATTCTGAACCGATTTTACGGGACTCCACACCGGATTAAAAAAGCCTGTCGCCGCAATAGCATTATTAAAATAAGCGTTTTGACACAGCTTTGCTCTATCAACACCCGAAGACAGCGCCTGACGAAATAAGGTCTGCGATAACTGACCGTAATTCTGATTAATACCTATATAAACAAGGCTATTTAAATTTATATCAGTTTTCTTACCGCCAATACGCGTGATACTGCCGTCGGAAATATCGGTATAATAAATATCAGCCGCACCGATTTGTGCATAGTGTGTTACCGATTCAATATCGGGAGCATTAATAAGCTTAATCGTTTTGATATTTGATTTGTGATTTAAATTCTCATTAAGCAGAAGTCCGTTCTGCTCTTTGTTTACCTTGAATCTGCCCGAGCCTACAGGCGGTTGTAAAACACTGTCAGAATCAGTAACCTTATCGCTTTCAGCTTTAATAATAGGAAATGTCAGCAAATTAGCAAAATAAATATCGTTTTTAATAAGCTTGAAAACGATGCTTTTGTCGCCCTCTGCAGTACAGCTTACAGCGTTATAAAGCTTGGCGGAATATGCAGTTTCACTTTCTTTAGCAAGCCTAAAGGAATAAACGATGTCTTTTGAAGTGAGAGCAGTTCCATCTGAAAAAGTTACACTTTTTAAAGTAACAGTACAGGTTTTATCACCAAAGGATATTTCATCAGCAATACTGTTTATAGGATTAAATTCGTTATCAAGCTTTACAAGCGGCTCATAAATAAGCTTACATAATTGTCGGTTAATTTCGGTTTTAACAGTATAAGGGTTAAAACCGTCTGATGATGAATACAACAAGGTTAAATAATCGCGCGTTGTAACAGTATTCTCATTATTAGATTCGAAAGCAGAGCCTTGATGAGTGTTGCTTTTACAGGAAGTAAAGCAAAAAAGCAAAAGAACTGCTAAAACAAGAGAAAAAATACTTTTAAATTTCATTACAATTTCCATTCTAAATTAATATTCTTTCAATAGATATACATTTTCCGCTTTTGGTATCAATATCAAAAATACAGCCGCAAAGCATACCCTCGCTGTCAGAAAATTCGAATTTTGATAAATCGTTATTCCTAAGCCTGTTAATAATAATTTCACTCTTTACACCTAAAACAGAGTTTTTAGGTCCTGTCATTCCAAGGTCTGTTATATAGCCTGTGCCGCCAGGTAAAATTTGCTCGTCTGATGTTTGAACGTGGGTATGAGTGCCGAAAACAACAGAAACCTTACCGTCAAGATAAAAACCCAAAGCCCGTTTTTCACTGGTAGCTTCTGCGTGAAAATCCACTACAATTACATCTGCACCGTCATTTTTAGCTCTTTCAACCAAGCTGTCAGCACACAAAAAAGGGTTATCGGCATTTATTCTTTCGAGATATATTTTACCCGAAAGATTTATAACCGCCATAGAAAACCTGCCGAAATCTAAAAAACAGTAACCACTGCCGAACTGTGCTTCGGGTAGATTATGTGGACGTAAAAGAAAAGGGCAACTGTCTAAATAATCGTAAACCTCTTTATTACGAAGTGAATGGTTTCCGCCGGTTATAACATCAGCTCCACAGGAAAACAAAAACTGTGCGCTTGTGTTTGTAACACCGTTGTTCTGTGCAGAATTTTCACCGTTAATAATAACAGCATCTATTAATTTTTCTTTCTTAAGAACGGGCAAATACTTTTTAACGGTTTCGCATCCCACATCCGAACAAACATCACCTATAGCTAATAAACGCATAAATTACTCCATAATAAACTAAATGTTCTTATTATGACTATTATAATATTTGTTGGTTACTTTGTCAAATTACTTTTTGTTAAAAAAATGCTTGCAAAATGGGAAGCTCGGTGTTAAAATACTAATGATAAATGCTATGATGAAGAAAAGTAAGTAATTTACGCCCTTAAGAGAGTGTTTGCCTTGGCTGTAAGCAAGCACAGGATACGGCCTTACTGAAGTTCCCTTCTGAGCATTGAAGCTGAAAGTTTTAGTAGGCTTCAACGGTTGACACCGTTATATGTCGCGAGAGTGTTGGCTCTTTGAGCTCAGAATACGGGTGGTACCGCGGAGATTTTTATGCTTCGTCCTGTTTATAGGACGAAGCTTATTTTTTTTGGAGGAGTAAAAATGAAAGAAACACTAAATTCTATCAGCAGTTTAGCAATTGAAGCGATTAAAACTGCCGCTGATGAAGCCCAGATTGAAGAAATCAGGGTAAAATACTTAGGCAAAAAGGGCGAGCTTACTGCAATTCTTAAGCAGATGGGCTCACTCAGTCCCGAAGAAAGACCAAAGATGGGACAGCTTGTTAACGAAGCCAAGCAAGAGCTTGAAGCTCTTATCGGCGATAAAAAACAGGAATTAAAGGCACTTGCTACCGAGCAAAAGTTAAAAGAGGAAACAATTGATATCACAATGCCCGCAAAGGAGCTGAAATCAGGTAAGCTACATCCTCTTAACACAGTGCTTGACGATATGATTAATATTTTTCAGTCAATGGGCTTTGACGTTGTAGACGGTCCCGAGGTTGAAACCGACCATTACAACTTTGAATGTCTAAATGTCCCTGCAGACCACCCCGCGCGTGATATGCAGGATACTTTCTATCTGGCAGAAAACCTACTACTGAGAACTCAAACCTCTGCGGCACAAATCAGAACTATGGAAACACGCAAGCCCCCTATCCGCGTAATTTGTCCGGGACGTGTTTTCAGAGCCGATGAGGTTGACGCTACACATTCACCTGTTTTCCACCAGATTGAAGGACTTGTTGTTGATAAGGGTGTTACTATGTGCGACCTGAAAGGTGTTTTAGAACAGTTTGCTCACGAGATATACGGAAGTGATACAAAGGTTAAATTCCGCCCCTCCTTCTTCCCTTTCACAGAGCCTTCTGTTGAGGTTGACGTTACCTGTTCGGAATGCGGCGGTAAAGGTTGCCGTGTATGTAAAGGAAGCGGTTGGATTGAGATTTTAGGTGCTGGTATGGTTCATCCTAATGTTTTGCGCTCATGCGGAATAGACCCTGAGGAATATTCAGGCTTTGCTTTTGGTATCGGTCTTGACAGACTTACCACCACACGTTATAAAATCAGCGATATAAGACTTTTATTCGAAAACGATAAACGTTTCCTCGACCAGTTCTAAGAAAGGAGAAAACTCATGAAAATTTCACTTAATGCCTTAAAATACTATGTTGATATAAATGTGCCCGTTGAAGAGCTGTGTGACCGTATGGTTATGGCAGGCTTTGAGGTTGAAAGTATTGAAAAACAGGGCGATAATCTTGTTAATGTTGTAGTAGCAGAAATCAAAGAAATCACACCCCACAAAAACAGCGACCATTTGCAGATTTGTCAGATGGATATCGGCAAAGAAGAGCTTGTTCAAATTGTTACAGGTGCACAGAATATAAAGGTTGGTGACTTGGTGCCCGCCGCACTTAATGACAGTTATCTTCCATGCGGTGCTCATATAGTAAACGGTAAGCTTCGCGGTGTTCAGTCTAACGGTATGCTATGCTCGGGTGAAGAGCTTTGTCTTACTGAAGCCGAGTACGAGGGTGCATCTGTAAACGGAATTCTCATTCTTAAGGATGATTGCAAGGTCGGCACAGATATGCGCGAGGTTTTAGGTCTTGACGATTATATAATTGACTTCAAAATTACCGCCAACCGTCCTGACTGTAACTGCTTCATTGGCGTTGCTAAAGAAATCAGTGTTGTTTTGGGTACTAAGCTTACTCTTCCCGCTCCCCAGTACAAAACTGTTGGCGACGATATAAACAACTATATAAGCATTGATGTAAAGAATTATGACCTTTGCCCACGTTATATAGGCAGAGTTGTTAAAAATCTCAGAATCAAGGAATCGCCTGTTTGGATGCAAAAAGCACTTATAGCTTCAGGTATGCGTCCTATTAATAACATTGTTGATATTACAAACTTTGTTATGCTTGAGACAGGTCAGCCAATGCACGCGTTTAACTACAACGATTTAGCAAATAAACAAATCATTGTAAGAAATGCAAAAATTGGTGAAAGCATCACAACACTTGACGGCAAAGAACACAATCTCACAGAAGATATGCTCGTAATCGCTGA
>CAYQFD010000021.1:0-13209 GCA_964416795.1 uncultured Ruminococcus sp.
GCCTGTCTTTCAAGCTCGGTTCCTGTAAATCCTGCAACAAAACCCAAAGCAGTATTAGACATTCCAAGCCGGTTTAAAACAACCGAAACGTTAATACCCTTTCCGCCTATTAAAATTTCCTCTTTATAGGAGCGGTTGGTTTCACCCAATTTAAAATTATCAACATTAATTACATAATCAAGTGCAGGGTTAAATGTTACTGTGTAAATCATTCTTCAACACTTCTTCACAATTTACTTATATTAAAATTATCATAAAATCAACATCGCGTCGCCAAAGCTGAAAAATCTATATTTTTCATTAACAGCGGTTTTGTACGCGTTCATAATATTTTCATATCCCGCAAAAGCAGAAACCAGCATTATAAGCGTGCTTTCGGGCAAATGAAAATTGGTTATAAGACCGTCCATACATTTAAACTCATAACCTGGGTAAATAAAAATTTCGGTGTCCCCTGAGCATTCTTTAATTTCTCCGTAATCAGTAGACACACTCTCGACCGTTCTGCAGCTTGTAGTTCCGACACAAATAACTCTGCCGCCGTTTTGCTTGGTTTCATTTATAATATCTGCCGTTTCCTTTGGCATATAATAATGCTCCGAATGCATTTTATGTTCGGTTACATCTTCAACCTTTACAGGTCTGAAGGTGCCGAGTCCCACGTGCAATGTAACAAAAGCAACATTAACACCCTTTTGACGTATTTTTTCGAGGATTTCATTTGTAAAATGAAGTCCCGCTGTGGGTGCCGCCGCAGAGCCAAGTTCCTTAGAATAAACTGTCTGATAACGCTCTTTATCCTCTAATTTTTCCTTAATATACGGTGGCAGAGGCATTTGACCGATTTCTTCAAGACACTCAAAAAACTCACCGTCAGGATAAAATTCCACAATTCTGTTTCCATCAGGCAGTACCTCGCGTACTGTTCCTTTCATTCTGTCAGAAAATTTAAAATTGTAATTCGTTTTAGCCTTTTTTCCGGGACCTGCCAGACATTCCCAAATATTTTTTCCCTTTTGTTTTAAAAGAACAAATTCAACTACAGCGCCTGTATCTTCTCTTGTTCCAAAAATTCTTGCAGGTAAAACGCGTGTATTGTTGAGGACTAAACAGTCGCCCTCTTTAAGATAATCCAAAACATCAAAAAAATGCTTATGTGAAATCTTACCCGTTTCCTTCCCCAACACAAGCATACGCGAATTATCGCGTTTTTGAAGCGGAGTTTGGGCAATTAATTCTTCGGGTAGGTTATAAAAAAAATCGCTTGTTTTCATTTTCACCAATTTCTTTCAGTATTTTCTAATAAACTTCAGCATAAAATAATTTGACAAACACTTATAATAATGTTATATTTAATAGTAATTATATTGCATTTAAGCATATTAATCAAGCAATTTTTTAAAAAAGGTGATTCTATGAAAAAGTACAATGTTGGCATTATCGGAGCTACCGGTATGGTAGGTCAAAGATTCAGTCTGTTACTTGCGGACCATCCTTGGTTTAACGTTACAGCTTTGGCTGCAAGCTCATCTTCCGCAGGAAAGACCTATAAGGAAGCAATCGGCAGCCGTTGGGCTATGAAACAGGATATTCCCGTGAATTTAAGCGGTATGACTGTTATGGACGCTGAAAAGGATATCGAGAAAATCGTTAGTCTTGTTGACTTCGTTTTCTGCGCAGTTAATATGAAGAAGGACGAAATCAAAGCACTTGAAGAGCTTTACGCAAAGCACGAATGTCCTGTTGTTTCAAACAACAGCGCGCACCGTTTCACCCCCGATGTTCCTATGATTATACCTGAAATCAATCCTCAGCATACTGATGTTATCGAGTTTCAGAGAAAAAGACTTGGAACAAAACGCGGCTTTATTGCTGTTAAGTCAAACTGCTCTTTACAGAGCTATGTTCCTGCTCTCTATCCACTCGATAAGTTCGGCGTTGAGAAATGCCTCGTTTGTACATATCAGGCAATTTCGGGTGCAGGCAAAACCTTTGAGCGTTGGCCCGAAATGATTGATAATGTTATCCCCTACATTGGCGGTGAAGAAGAAAAGAGTGAAAAAGAGCCGCTTAAAATCTGGGGTGAAATTAAAGACGGTGAAATCGTTCCTGCAGACAGTCCTAAATTTACCGCTCAGTGCTTACGTGTTCCTGTTTCTGACGGACATATGGCTGCTGTTTATGTTACATTTAAGAATAAACCCACAAAGGAAGAAATTCTGGAAGTTTGGAATAACTTTGCAGGCGAGCCTCAGAAGCTTGACCTTCCTCACGCACCAAAGCAATTCCTTAAATACTACACTGAAGACGATATGCCGCAAACAAAGCTTTGCCGCGACCTTGAGGGCGGTATGGCTGTATCAGTGGGACGTCTTCGCGAAGATACTCAGTATGATTATAAATTTGTTTGTGTTTCACATAATACTCTTAGAGGAGCTGCAGGTGGCGCAGTTCTCTTAGCAGAGCTTCTCTGTGCTAAGGGTTTTATGGATAGATAATTTTGATTACCGGCATCCCCTGCCGGTAAAATTTTTCCGAGAGGCAGTGGTTTTATGAAAAAAAGAATTTTCACAGGTGCCGCTACTGCACTTGTAACACCAATGAACAGTGACGGAAGTGTAAATTATAAAAGACTTGAAAGCCTTGTAGAAGAACAAATAAATGATAAAATTGATGCCCTTGTTATTTGCGGTACCACAGGCGAAAAATCAACCTTAAGATACGATGAACACCTTAAGGTTATAGAGGTTGCCGCTAAAAAGGCAGACAAACGCGTACCCATTATTGCAGGTACTGGCAGTAATGATACAATTTATTCGGTTGAGCTTTGTAACGATGCCGAGAGCGTGGGAGCTGACGCATTTTTAATGGTTGCTCCTTACTATAATAAAACCTCACAGGCAGGTCTTGTGGCACATTATAATTATATTGCCGACCGTGTAAACAAACCTATTATTCTTTACAATGTCCCTTCGCGAACAGGTGTTGCCATCGCCCCTGAAACCTATAAGGAGCTGTCCTTACACCAAAATATTGTGGCTACAAAGGAAGCAAACGGTGATTTATCTTTAGTAGCTAAAACAAAGTATCTCTGCGGTGACGATTTGGATATTTACTCAGGCAACGATGACCAGATTGTTCCTATTATGTCACTCGGCGGTATCGGTGTAATTTCGGTGCTTTCCAATATCCTGCCACTTGAAACCCACAATCTTTGTGAGTATTATTTAAACGGTAATGAAAAACTCGCAGGCGAAATGCAGGTTAAATATACGGGACTTATTAACGCGCTTTTCTGTGATGTTAACCCCACACCTGTAAAAACCGCAATGAATTTACTTGGTATGGATGTCGGTCCGTTAAGACTACCTCTTTATCCAATGAATGAAGCAAATCTCGAGTTTTTGAAATCAAAGCTTTTGGAGTGCGGCTTTAAGCTTTAGTTAAACCAATTTTTAGGATGTGTAAATATGATTGATATAATTCTCGTCGGCTCGGGCGGAAGAATGGGAAAATTCGTTGCCAACGGTGTCAAAAAAGATGATAAACTTAGTATTGCCTGTGGTGTTGATAAATTCAACAACGGTGAAAGCTTTCCTGTGTTTGCTGACTTTTCTGAAATTAATGTAAAAGCCGATCTAATAATAGATTTTTCAAATCCCTCTTTGCTTGACGGTATGCTGGATTTTGCACTTTCGCGTAAAATTCCCTTAGTGATTGCAACGACAGGCTATAGCGAATCGCAGATTGAAAAAATCAAAGCGGCTGCTACAGAAATTCCTGTTTTCTTCACATTCAATATGTCTTTAGGTGTAAACCTAATTTGCAGTCTTGCAAAAAGGGCGGCTAGTATTCTTGGAGATGGCTTTGACATTGAAATTATCGAAAAGCACCATAATCAAAAGATTGACGCACCGTCGGGTACTGCTATTATGCTCGCAAATGCCGTCAACGAGGTTTACGGTGACAAAATGAACTATGAATATGACCGTCATTCAAAGCGTCAGAAACGAACCAAAAACGAAATTGGTATTCATTCTGTTCGCGGCGGAACTATTGTCGGTGAGCATGATGTAATATTTGCAGGTCATGATGAGGTCGTAACGGTTTCTCACGCGGCATATTCAAGAGAGGTTTTTGCAACAGGTGCTTTAAAAGCCGCAAAATTCATTTCCGATAAGGCAGCTGGTCTTTACGATATGAACAGTATAATGAATTTTGAATAAATACAAGAATATATGTTAAAAATAAAAACACGGCAAATGCCGTGTTTTTTGCATATTTTATTAAATATTGAAAATCCTATAAAAAAGGAGTTGAATTGTATGTTTGATAAAATTTGCTTGATTCTTGTAATCATCGGCTCGCTCAACTGGGGACTTGTGGGTTTGTTCGAATTTGACCTTGTTGCATGGGCATTCGGCGGAGCCACATCAATTATCAGCAGAATTATCTACACCGTAATCGCGCTTGCAGGAATTTGGTGTATTTCCCTCTTATTTAGGGACAGAACCGAAGCCGGTAATTAACAAAAATGCCTCATCAAAGGATGAGGCATTTTTTATTGATTATTTCTTTTTATAAAATACAAAATACCAAACAGAGAATCCGCCTGCTACAATAATCACAGCACCTAAAATCGAAATTATTATAACCATACTATTCTTGCTATTAGAATGAGAATTTTTATCATTATTGTTCAAATCGGTGCTTGCAGAGGTTGTATTATCAACCGAACTTGAAGAGGTTACGTTTTCACTCACGGTATCACTTGAATCGGTAATGTCGTCTTCATTAGAAGAAACAGCATTTGAAGTGACTGATGATGTACTATTCGTATTTGAAGCATCCTCTATAACACGTTTATATCCGCATTTTTCACAGGTGTCATCATTATCGCTCACATATAAATGCGTAATCGTGACTTTTTCATCACAAACATCACATTTACCGTTACAATCTAAATCTGTATGCTCCACATTTACGGTATATACCTTTTTTAAGGAAGGATTATAGTCATAAGTGAAGGTGATAATATAATTACCGTTTTTATTGAGAATAAATGCATCATTTTTAATAGTTACCGCTTGAACATCAGATACGTTGACGCTGTAATTTTCTTTATTTTCGGAATTTATCGAATAATAAAGCTTTTGACCTATATGAAATGTTTTATCCAAAACTGTTGTTTGTTTACTGTCGCCTTCTTTCTGCCACATTACAGCAAACTGCGAATCAGTTTTTACCGTTTTTTCCTTAGAGCAAACAGAACATTTTAATGTGCAGTTGCCGCCTAAAGCAGTTGGATATTTATTAACCTCAAACTTATGACCATTATCAACTGTTAGTTTATCAAAGCTTTCAAAATTATCAAGGTCTAAAGTATAAAAAGAATTTCTGTTTTTATCATAAGAATACCATATAAGCTTTCGGTCAGAAATAATCGGTTTACAGTCGGAAAGATATGCATTATTTTGCGAATAGACATTCCCTATTTTGTTGCCCTTACCGTCAAGCTTTACATAGCTTACGGTATCATCCTTTGACCAAAGCAGAACGAATTCGTTATCGGATATTTTAACCAAGTGCGGAGTAGTAAATGTCTTTCCATCGGTATTAGTTGCAATAGTTTTAAGAGATACCTGTTTGGTCGCCTTATCAAAAACACCAACTAGTATATTGCGTGAAGTATTTTTCTCGAAATTCTCATCCTGTGCCACCGAATTGAATGCTACAAGATATGAGCTATCCGAATACTCAAATCCACCCACAGAAGCACCCGTAAAATTATCGCCAACCTGACCTGAAAATTTAAAAATTTCAGTCATTTCACAGCCTGCACTTAAAAAGTCACCCGAGTCAAGCTTGGAATCATAAGAAAACATAACTATTGAACGCGGATTTGTATTAGAATGGTCCAGAGCCAAAAGCTTATTGTTTTCAACCAAAACAAACTGATTGAAAGATTTTTGGGCGAAACCGTAGCCGGTTGTTGTATCGTCGGTTTGAGAAAGAACAATTTCCATTTCACCCTGAGTATCAACCGAAATCGTAACATTAGACTGTTCGCTACCATACGTTTTATGTGAAGTTCTTATAAACAGATATTTCCCTGATTTTGTAAAACGTGCACTTCCCATATCAAAGGGTACGGTTGTGTTGCAAGCAACAAGACCTTTTGAAGAAATCTTTTTGAAATCCTTATCATATTTAGTAATTCTAAAACATTCAACATCATCCTTCTTGTCAGGATTTTTCTGTCCCGAAAGAATATAAAAGTTTTCAGTGTCAGCAAAAAAACCGCCAAAAAGCTCGAGCTCTTTATTTACGGTAAATTTTTCTTTAAGTTCAAAATTGCTGTTATAGTATTCAACATAATACTTGTCCTTTATAACATCAGCTTGAAAACGCATATATTTATCCTGCTCTATCTGGGCAAGATAAGATTTTACTGGTGAACTCCAAGTAATATAATCGTTTGCATTAATATTACTGTTTTCAAATTCAAAGCATTTATCGTTAGCTGCAAAAGTATTAAAACTAAAAGCAATTAAAGCTATATTAAAAACCAGTAAAAATAAAACTAATTTTTTAAATATCTTCAAACAAACACCGCCGTTTCGTATAAACTGTGAAATTATTATAACATACATTAATTAAAATGTAAACATTGCAAAAATTTACAAAAAGCCCGCTCTTTCGAGCGGGCTTTAGTTTATTCTGTCACAAATTCAAAATTACCGTCTTTAATAAAGCAAACTGCTTTATCACCGTTTTTGATACTTCCGTCAAGAATTTTTTCGCTTAAAGTGTCTTCGATTTTACTTTGAATTTCACGTCGCAAAGGACGTGCACCGTAAACATCGTCGAAACCATTTTCAGCTAACAGATCTATTACATCTTGATTAAAGGTAAGAGTAATATTTAGGTTTTCAAGTCTTTTTGAAAGGTTGTTAAGCATCTTTTGGGCAATCTGACCGATTTCGGTTTTTGTAAGCTTTGTGAACACAATTATATCATCAACTCGGTTTAAAAATTCTGGACGGAATGTGCTTTTGAGTTCTGAAAGCACAGCATCCTTAACATTAAAATCATTAGCACTGCTGTCTTCTACAAAACCAAAGCTTACTTTTTTATCTGTTAGCTTTCTAGCACCTACATTTGATGTCATAATTATAACTGTATTTTTAAAATCAACCCTTCTACCCTGTGAGTCAGTAAGAATACCGTCCTCAAGGATCTGAAGCAGCATATTAAAAACATCAGGATGTGCCTTTTCAATCTCATCAAATAAAAGTACGGAATATGGATTTCTTCTCACCTTTTCAGTAAGCTGTCCACCCTCTTCAAAGCCAACATATCCTGGCGGCGAGCCTACAAGACGCGACACAGTATGCTTTTCCATATACTCAGACATATCAAGTCTTATCATCATATTTTCGCTGCCGAACATTGATTCTGCCAATGCCTTGCAAAGCTCGGTTTTACCTACTCCTGTAGGTCCTGAGAAAATAAACGAGCCTATTGGTCTTTTAGGGTCTTTGAGTCCTACTCTGCCGCGGCGAATAGCTTTGGCAACAGCCGCTACAGCCTCATTTTGACCGATTATGCGCTCATGCAGTTCTCCCTCTAAATTAAGAAGTCTTTCGCTTTCTTCCTTGGTAAGCTGTGCTACAGGCACTCCTGTCCAACCCGAAACAATTTCTGCAATGTTTTCTCCGTCAACAACCCCTGCTGAATGTGCATTTTTGTCACTTAATCTCTGCTTTTCCTCGGTGTGACGTCTTTTAATCTCCTCAAGCTTATCTCTTAGAGTAGCCGCAAGCTCGAAATTCTGAGAATTTATAGCCTCATTCTTTTCTTCCTCTAAATCGGCAATTTTTTCTTCCAAATCAAGAATTTCGGGAGTATTAGCAGAAGCCTTAAGACGCACCCTTGAAGCCGCCTCATCGATAAGGTCAATAGCCTTATCAGGCAGAAATCTATCGCTTATATATCTGGCAGAGAGCTTAACCGCCGCTTCTAAAGCCTCATCTGTGATAGTCACCTTATGGTGTGCCTCATATTTATCGCGAAGTCCCTTTAAAATAAGCAAAGCATCGTCTTCTGTCGGCTCACCCACAGTTACAGGCTGAAATCTTCTTTCAAGCGCCGAATCCTTTTCAATGTTTTTACGGTATTCGGAAATTGTTGTAGCACCAATCAGCTGAAACTCACCGCGCGCAAGTGCAGGCTTTAAAATGTTAGCCGCATCGGTAGCCCCCTCGGCAGAGCCTGCGCCGATTATGGTGTGAACCTCGTCAATAAAAAGAATCACATCCTTTGATTTTGTAACCTCGTCAATTACAGCCTTGATTCTCTCTTCAAAATCACCTCGGTACTTAGTACCTGCTACCATACTTGTAAGATTAAGGGTAAACAGTTTTTTGTTTTGTAAAATGTCAGGTACACTGCCCTGTGCAATCATTTGAGCAAGTCCTTCAACAACCGCCGTTTTTCCCACGCCGGGCTCACCTATAAGACACGGGTTATTTTTGGTCCTGCGGCAAAGAATCTGAATTACACGTTCAATTTCGTTTTCTCTGCCAATACAGGGGTCTAAATTTCCTTTCTTTGCTTCTTCGGTGAGGTCTATTCCGTATTTTGTCAAGGTTTCTTTTTTAGATGTACTATTTTCACCGTTTGTTTTATTCTCATTCCTTAAGTCACTTTGGGGGTCAATACCCGAGGCTTTAAGTGCCTCAGTAGTAATCTGCGCAATATCAACACCCAACGAGCTTAGAAAGCGAATTGCGTAATTATCGTCCTCGCCTAAAATCCCGATTAGCAAGTGCTCTGTGCCGACAAACTTTTTACCAATGCTATTGCAACCGCTCATTGCGGTTTCTATAACTCGTTTAGCGCGCGGTGTAAAATAGTCAGGTGATAGCTTTGTAGGAGTGCCTTTACCTATTTTTGCAACTAAAAGCTCCTCAATTTTTTGGGCAGTAACCTCAAATTTATTAAGAATTGCCGCCGCAACACCGCCGCCTATTTTAAGCAGACCTAAAAGCAAATGCTCACTTCCCACATAGGTGTGACCTAAGCCTTCGGCTGAGATAATTGCCTGATTAAGAGCATCATTTGCTTTTGAAGTGAAACCGTTAAAATTATATTTCATATCATTTCCTCCTTTAAACTCAAATCAGCTTCTCCCTGATATATGTCGCACGTAGGGTATCCCTTTCTGCAGGTGTCATTTCACCGTTTTTTGACATTAACATATAAGGTCCTGATTCAACCATAAGCTCAATGGGACTTATATCTTCTTTAATTATGCCCATATCAAGCCCTAGTTTAATCTTAGAAATTAAATTCATCATTTCCTTAGTATTTAAAATACGAGCATATTTCAGTGTGCCAAGCGCTCTATAAGCCAAATCCTCAATTTTAAGCTTATTAAGCTCTGCTCTTGATTGCCGCTCTTTATCAATTATTTGATTTGCAATGATTTTAAGGTTATCTATTGCATTATTTTCGGACAATCCCAATGTAATCTGGTTTGAAACCTGATAAAGACCTGCCTCTGATTTAGAGCCCTCGCCATACATACCTCTTACAGTAAACCCAATTTTTCCTACCGTTTCGCTAAGCATTTGAATTTCGCCTTTAGACTCGCAGACAGGTAAATGCAGCATTACAGATGCTCTAAGCCCTGTTCCTAGATTCGTAGGACACTCTGTTAAAAATCCAAGTGATGAATCAAAAGCAAAGTGCAGCTTACTGTGAAGCAGACTGTCTATTCTTTCGGCAGTGTCATAGGCTTTTTCGAGCTGTAAGCCTGCTAAAATCACCTGTATTCTTATATGGTCCTCCTCGCCTATCATAATACTTATGCTCTCATCGTCTGAAAGTATGATTGCGCTGTTTTTAGCTTGCTTTGCAAACTCAGGACTTATAACATGCCTTTCAACCATAGCCATAACCTCGTTCTGCGGAACCGATGCCATATCAATATATTTAAGGCTTTTCGCAAAGGGAGTGTTACTGTCTGCAATCGCGGCTTTTACCGTTTTCTTAAGCTCCGTACGCTGCACTTCAGTCATACGCGACGGAAAAGGCAATCCGCTTAAATTACGTGCCAGACGAACACGTGTGCTTACAACAATCCCGCTATCTCCATTTTCTTTATACCATCTACTCATTGCTTTCACCCTCAATTCGCTTAATCTCGTCACGTATAATTGCTGCCTGCTCATACTTTTCTTCACTTACAAGCCTATTAAGCTCAAGTCTTAAATCCTCAAGTGTGGGTTTTTCTGGTTTGACGATAAGAGGTGCGCTGTTAGGCACCTTTCCTGTATGAACAGTGCTACCGTGAACACGCTTTAAATAAGGCAAAAGCTCGTTTTTAAAGGTTTTATAACACTCACTGCATCCAACCTTGCCGGTTTTTGCAATATTAGAAAATGTCGAACTGCATACTGGGCATTTTGTTTGCGCATCAGCACCCGAAATTTGCAGATTTTCACCGAACATTGAAGCCAGCATCCCCGCAAAACCAATATTTGATATATCCCCATATCCCTCTTTTGCGGCGCAAACAGGACATAGGTTTATTTCCCTTGATACACCGTTTACAATACTTTTGATGTGTGTGGTTGCAGTATTAACACCGCATTTTTCGCATTTCATAAATAAAACTCCAATCTGTTTAAATTTGTGTAAGCAGCATTTGTTTTATAATTGCTGCACGTAAAGTATCTTTTAAAACAGGCGGTAAGCTCTGCATAACGCTGTTTGAAACCGCAGCAGCCATTAAACGTGCAGTATCATTTGTGATAATTCCCGCTTCAAGACAGTTTTCAATAACAATACGCGTTGTCATAGCATCAATAGTGTCACCAATAGAATTAATAATGTGCATAAGAGCGGAAGACGTATTTAGCATAACACGTTTAATTCTTATATATCCCCCTCCGCCTCTCCTACTCTCAATTATATACCCATGCTCAGGAGTAAATCTCGAAGACAGCACATAATTTATCTGACTTGGTGCACAGCCTATAAGCCCTGCAAACTCGTTTCTTTGTATTTCCGCAATATTTTCTTCCGATTCATTTAACATTCGTATAATCTCTTTTGTGATTATATCACTCATTCTCATTTAAAGCATCTCCTTTTTTGACCTTCCCTGACTTTTATTATACACTAAAGTCAGGAAAAGTCAAATACTTTTTAAATATTTTTTTGTAACAACTTAAAATGTTTTTTCATAGTATGTGATGAAAACAAAAAAGGAGGTTTTCTTAAATGTGTAACTTTGGTGGTAATAACTGTTCTTGGATTATAATCCTTATCCTCATCCTCTTCTGCTGTGGCGGTTGCGGTACCAATACTGCTAACAACGGCTGTGGTTGCGACAATAACTGTGGCTGCTGCTAATCCATAGCACAAAAAAGGATACCCGTGAGGGTATCCTTTTTTATTTCAAAAATTTTGTATATCCCATACCGTATTTCACACATTTTGACACTCTACTTAGTGTAGCTGAAGAAATATCGCACTTTTCTGTAACCTGATTAAAGGTGTTACCCTCAATCAGAAGTTTTGCCGCTTTAATTCGCTGTGCCATTTGCTCAATTTCCTTATTTGTACATAGGTCTTCAAACAAAACTCGGCAGTCCTCTTTAGAACTCATTGATGAAATAAGTTCATAAAGCTCATCAATCATTTTATCATCAGCACGTTTATCCATTTGTTTCGATATCCTTCATCAAAAAGCTACGGGTTTTTTGAGATTTTGGATTTTCAAAAACTTCTTCAGGTGTTCCCATTTCCTCAATCACACCGTCAGCCATAAAAATCACCTTATCAGATACATGGTGTGCGAATTCCATTTCGTGTGTAACAACAATCATCGTGCTATCTGCCGATTTCAAATCCTTAATTACACGCAAAACCTCACCCGTAAGCTCGGGGTCCAAAGCAGATGTCGGCTCATCAAAGCAAAGAATATCAGGTTCAAGCGCTAAAGCGCGCGCAATAGCAACACGTTGTTGCTGACCGCCTGATAGCTCGCAGGGGTAGCTGTTAATTTTATCAGAAAGCCCTACCCTTTCGATTAAAGACAGTGCCTTTTCCTTGATTTCTTCCTCTGTGCCGAGCTTTAAAAGTGTGGGTGCTAATGTGATATTTTCAAGCACATTATACTGAGGAAACAGATTAAATGACTGAAAAACAAGTCCAAAATGAAGCCTGTTGTTTCTGATTTCCGTCTCGGTCAAAGCCTTTACATTCGCTCCATCGAAAATCTTTTTACCGCTGACAAAAATTTCGCCCGAATCCGCAGTTTCCAAAAAGTTTAAGCAACGAAGCAAGGTGGTTTTACCGCTACCCGAAGAACCGATTATAGATAAAACCTCGCCTTTATCAAGGGAAAAACTAAGTCCTTTTAAAACCTCGGTTTTGCCGAAGCTTTTCTTTATATTTTTAACCTCTAAAATTGGCATTGCTTTTCCCCCTTTACGCTTTAAAGTAGCTTAGTTTCTTTTCAATATAACCGAAAAGAAGCGTAAGTCCGCCGCAGAAAATAAGGAAATATGCGCCTGTATAGAAAAGCGGCCAGATAATGCCCTTACCTGCAAAACGCTCAGCCGCCAAAAGAATTTCACCCACAGCTATTACGCGGGCAAGTGAGGTATCCTTAACGAGAGTAATTATTTCATTACTCATAGGCGGAACAATACGTTTTATAACCTGTAAAAGCACTATTTTAAAGAAAATCTGTGATTTAGTAAGTCCTAAAACCTGACCTGCCTCATACTGTCCGCGCGGTATGCTTTCGATTCCACCACGGAATATTTCAGAAAAATAGCAAGCGTAATTAATAACAAATGCTATAAGCGCCGCCAACATTCTGTTACGCATAGGAACACCGAAAACAAGGCCCGGCACATAGAAAACCACAAACAACTGAAGCATCAAGGGCGTACCTCTGATACACCAGACAAATACTTTGATTAAATAGCTTAATGGCTTGAATTTTGACATCGAGCCGAAGCTGATAATAAGCCCCAGAGGAATAGAAAAAAGCAGGGTTTCTAAGAACAGCCTGCAATTTTCTAAAAATCCTTCTGCAAGACTTATACTTACTTGCAAAAAAGACATTCTATTTTAATTCCTTTAATTATTTTTCTTCAGCTTTAACAACCTTAACCTGCTTGTTCT
>CAYQFD010000022.1:0-12795 GCA_964416795.1 uncultured Ruminococcus sp.
ACCTTATTCAGTATATTGTAATGGAATATATTGAGGGTATAACCTTAAAGGAATACATCGAGCAGGAGGGAAGTCTTCGTTGGAAGGATGCTGTTCACTTCACACTTCAAATTTTAAAGGGACTTCAGCACGCTCACGATAAGGGTATTGTTCACCGCGACGTTAAGCCTCAGAATATTATGGTTTTATCTGACGGAACAATAAAGGTTACCGACTTTGGTATTGCACGTTTTGCACGCAGTGACCAGCGCACTATTACCGATAAGGCTATCGGTTCAGTACATTATATCAGTCCTGAACAGGCAAGAGGCGAAAAGACTGATGAAAAGGCAGATGTATATACTGTTGGTGTTATGCTTTATGAAATGCTTCCGGGCAAGCTGCCTTTTCAGGCTGACAGCGCAGTGTCTGTAGCTTTAATGCAGCTTCAACGCGAGCCCCAGCTTCCTACAGAAATAAACGGTTCTATTCCTTTAGGACTTGAACAGATTACTATGCACGCAATGCAGAAAACCCCTGAAAGACGTTATCAGTCTTCAGCAGAGATGCTTTGCGATTTGGTGCAGTTCAGAAAAGACCCTGCAAAAACCTTCGAATATTCTTATTTTGTTGATAATGCGCCCACAAAATTTGTTGGCACAGTAAATGATGCTGAAAATAATATCGGCGATGATGAAGCAGACGCTTATTCTGAAACAGAAACAAAGGAAAAGAACAACATTATACCTATTCTTGCAGGTATTGCAGTAGCACTTATAATTGCTATTATCGTGCTTGCTGTGATTTTCATTCCAAGGCTTTTCTCAAGCACGGGCGAGGAAATAGAATGCCCGAAATTTGTCGGTCAGAATATTCAGGATATCAAGAGCAATGAAGAATATCTTACTAATTTTGACTTTGTAGAGGAATGGCAGGAAAATGCCGATTTTGCTTACGGTATTGTTTACGAGCAGTCTGAAACTGTAGGCAAAAAGCTTAAAAAGGACGCAAAAATCACACTCTACATCAGTATGGGACCTGTTACCAAGCGTGTTCCCGATGTAATCGGTAAGAGCGAGTCTGCTGCAGTGTCAGAGCTTAAGTCCGCAGGCTTTACTACTGAGGTTAAGGAAATGCCGAGCGAGGATATAGAAGCAGGACTTGTTATTAAAACCGAGCCTCAGCGTACAGAGGTTGTGGCAGAGGGCGCTAAAATCACAATTTTTATAAGCTCGGGTAAGCCAACTAAGAATGTTACTGTTGCTGATGTTGTTGGAATGACAAAGGAATCGGCTGAGAAAGAGCTTATCGGCGAGGGCTTGGTTCCTCAGGTTGAAGATATTAAGCTTACTATGGATGATAAGTACTATCCTGTAGGCTATGTAGTTAAGCAAGAACCTGAAAATTCTTCTACAGAGGTTCCTGAGGGCACAACAGTTAAAATTTATGTTTGCTCGGGATATAGCTTTAATATTTCCCTTGAAGACCTGCCGACAGACTTCAAGAGCGTGAGCTACTATTTATCACTCTGGCAGAACGGCAAAATGATAAAGCAGAGCGAGAAAATCGACTCCACTGTAAGAACCGATCACACCTTCGGCAACATTGAAACCACAGATGTAAGCCTTGAGCTTACGGTTAAAATTTCAAGCAACGGTGAAGAGGAATATTCGTTGTTTGATATTACAGTTGATAACAAGGCGGGCAGAGTGAAGATTGTTAAGAGTTATAGCAATTATCCAACCAAATCAGATGATGATTTTGAAGATACCTCAAGCGGTGATGGCACAAGCTCTTCATCATCTACAACATCAGGGTTAGAGTAATATAAAGTATGACAGGTATAATTATTAAGGCGCTGTCAGGATTTTATTATGTTTCATCAGGCGATGAAATTTATGAATGCAAGGCAAGGGGAAGCTTCCGTAAAAACGGAGTTTCCCCTTTGGTTGGCGACAGTGTGGAATTTGAAAAAACCGCCCAAAAAACAGGTGTTGTTGATAAGGTTTTACCGCGCAAGAACTGTCTTGTAAGACCGCCTGTGGCGAATATTGATAAGCTGTTTATCGTGTCGTCCTATACCTCGCCCCAGCCTAACACCTACCTTATAGATAAGATGACTGTGATTGCTGAGTATAACGGAATTGAGCCGATTATTGTTTTCAATAAATGTGATATGGGCGATTTTGATACCTTTAAAGCGATATATCAAAAAGCAGGGTTTAAGGTATATATTGTATCGGCTGATAAGGGCATCGGAGTTGACGCTTTAAGACTTGAAATGCGCGGTTGCATTTCGGCTCTCACAGGGAATTCGGGTGTAGGCAAATCAAGTATACTCAACAATATTCTTGAAGATGTAAAAATTGAAACAGGCGAAGTAAGTGACAAGCTCGGTAGAGGAAGACACACTACACGTCATACTGAGCTTTATAGGCTTAGAAACGGCGGTTTTGTTGCTGATACACCTGGGTTTTCTTCGTTGGAGCTTGATTATACGGATTTTGAACTAAAAGAAAAACTGCAATACTGTTTTTCGGATTTTGATAAGTGCTTGGGTGAATGTAGATTTTCTTCCTGCACCCATACTAAAGAAAACGGCTGTGCTGTAATTGAAGCCGTAAATAACGGTGAAATTTGCAAAACACGGCACGAATCATATATTCAGTTGTTTGAGGAAATGAAGGACTTAAAGCCTTGGGATAAAGGAAAGAAAAAATAAAAAGCTCTCCAAAAATCGTTTTTTCGGTTTTCGGAGAGTATTTTTGTAACCTTTTTTCTAATATTTCAATATAATAGTATTGAAGACAATCGAAACGGGGGAGCAAAAATGCGAAGACATAGCGGAATAAATAAAGGTGTGTTAGCGCTAACATTTGCCTGCGGACTGTTAATAAGCTGCTTTTGTCCCCCTAAGTTTCTGGTTGGAATTTTGGCGATATGGATAATAATTCTTTGTTTGCCAAACTACAAATGCTAGTATTGGAGTATGATTTTATGAAGGTTGTATTAGTTAAAAGTCCTAAGTTTTTAAGCGGAATTTTGAGAATGATTTTCGGAATAAAAAAGCAACCCGTATAAATACATAACCCCCGATAAGCCTTGCGGTTTATCGGGGGTTTAGTGTTTTATATGAATTTTGAAAGTTCTAATTTTGTGAATTCGTAGAAATTCAAATTAATTGGCAAAGGTTTGTTAAAAATCGAATTATAGATGTGTGGCTCCCTCTGACGAGGGAGCTGTCAGCTTTGCTGACTGAGGGAGAGATTTTTTAACCTCTAAATCAATTAATTCGCAAACTCCGTAAAAGTTTTTATTAATATCTAAATTGCAAATGCGTAAAACATTTAAATTCATATTTTTTAATTCTTTCATTTTCTCTCCCTCCGTCAAAACCTGCGGTTTTGCCACCTCCCTCGTCAGAGGGAGGCATAGATTGTGAATAATTACGCATTCTAAATTATTATTTTTTCTGCTTTACATTTGCGAGTGGGTTTTGGTCAACCGCGTGCTTAATCTGTTTGTTGGATACGTGGGTATAAATCTGGGTTGTGCCTAAGTTTGCGTGGCCTAGAATATCCTTTAAAACACGTATATCCACATCGCCGTGCTGATACATAAGTGTGGCGGCGGTATGGCGAAGCTTGTGGGTTGAAAAGCCCTGACCGCCAAGTCCCGATTTTTCCAAGTAGGTTTTAACAATATGCTGTACTGTTTTAGGACTGATTCTCCGCCTGTTACGGCTGATAAAAAGCGCATTCTTTTCGGTTACAGGGATATTGTCATTGGGTCTTACCGCAAGATAGTCTTTAATTGCATCAAGACAGGCAGAATTAAGATAAACAACCCTTTCTTTATTGCCCTTGCCGACAACAGTTAATGTGCCGTCGGACGAGATACTGCTTAAATTAAGTGAGCAAAGCTCTGCAAGACGCAGTCCACAATTAAGGAAAAGCACTAAAATGCAATAATCTCTTTCTTTGTTAGGACCGTCAACAGCGCTCAGCAGTTCAAGTGAGTCTTCAAGGGTCAGATGTTTTGGAAGTGCTTGTTTTACCTTGGGTGCTTCGAGCATTTCGGCGGGATTAGTTTCTATCTGGTGTGTCTGTGAGGACATATATTTAAAGAAAAGCCTAAGTGTTGAAGTTTTTCGCGCTCTGGTTGCGGTGTTGTTGCCGCGCTCGTTTTTGCAGTAAACTAAAAAAGCATATAAGTCTGAAATTGTAACCGATTTTATAAGCTCGATATCAACAACCGATATATCAATTTTTTCAAATTCAGTATCCTTTTCTACCTTGCCGCGTATCATTAAAAGATACCTGAAAAATGATTGCAAATCGAGAAAATACCCCTCAACCGAAAGCCCCGATTTACCCCTTATGGTTTCATTGTAGGTAAGAAAATCGCGTATAATCGGAGGACAGGTCTGTAGTACATCAAGTTTCATAATTGCAACTCCGTAAGGTTTATAGTAAAATAATTATAATGGTTATAGTAAGTCGAAATAGTGCAATTTAACGTTTCGACATTCTATAATCATTATAGCACTGTTTTAAAATAAAATCAAATCTTAAAGAAATCTTAATAAATTTACCTATTTTATCTTAAAGAAAATTCCTGTATAATCTACTTAAAAGGGGGACGTTAAAATGCAAAATATACTTATTTGCGATGATGAGAAAGATATAGTTAACGCACTTGAAATATATTTAAAGGCAGAAGGGTATAATACAATCTCGGCATACAACGGAAACGAGGCGCTTAAAGCAATATCCGAAAACAAGGTACACTTGATACTTATGGATATTATGATGCCCGAGTGTGATGGCATAACAGCACTTGTGAAGCTGAGAGAGAATAGCAACATACCCGTAATTCTTTTAACGGCTAAAAGCGAGGATACAGATAAAATTCTGGGGCTTAACGTTGGTGCTGACGATTATATAACCAAACCCTTTAATCCTGTTGAGGTGATAGCGCGTGTGAGGTCACAGCTAAGGCGTTATATGGAGCTTGGCGGCAGTGAAACCCAAAAGGAGCGCATTATAATAGGCAATATTGAGCTTGACGATAAAAGAAAAGAGGTTTATGTTGACGGTGATAAGGTGGCGCTTACTCCAACAGAATTTGATATTTTAAAGCTTTTAATGCAAAATAAGGGTACTGTTATGAGTCCAAAGGAAATTTACCGAAAGGTTTGGAAGGACGAGGCTTTCGGCGGAGAGGGAACGGTTGCGGTACATATAAGACATTTAAGAGAAAAGGTGGAAATTGACCCTGCAAACCCAAGATATTTAAAGGTGGTTTGGGCACACGGATATAAAATGGAGGAAGGGTGAGAAAATGAAGTTTAAAGAAAGTCTGAGCGCAAAAATTGCGGCGATTATTGTTTCTTATGTAATGGCGGTTGTACTGGTTATAAGCGTTAGCGCTACCGTAGTAATGGGTGTTTACAAGTTCTATTTCAGCGAAGCCGATACTTTAAAGGAAGAAATTCTCACCGATATGGCGCAAAATGAAGCGTATCATATTTCTGATCTTTTGGATTCTAACGTTAATTTCGAAAGATATTACAAGGATAAAAACGTATTTTTTAAGATTACCTACAGAGAAGATAAAGGTGTTATAACCAATTATAATTCTGAGCCTTATATTGCATACGCTACCGATGAATATTATCTCTACGATGAGCGGATTTGGATAGATGATGACGGAAACGAATACTTTGAATCGGTGGAAACCAAAATAGCCGATGTTGAGGTTTACATCGCACGCGATATGACCAAAAACGATTTGTTTTCGGCGGTGGCTAAAATTGTGGATATAGGCTACAGTATGAGATATGCTATGGTCTTTATCGTTTTAGGCTCGCTTGCTGTTTTTATTTTTTTATTATGCTACCTTTACTGTGCGGCAGGGCACAGGGCAGGCGGGGTTATAAAATGCAATTATCTTGATATGTTTCCCTTTGATTTGCTTACCGCTATTGTGGCGGTTATTGCCTTTTTTAGTGTTATGATTGTGGGAATATATTCGAGCAATACGGTGAGTACTGTCTTATTGATTGCTATTATCGGCAGTATAGATTACTTTGTTGCTTTAGGTTATACAATGAGCTTGGCAACAAGGATTAAAACACGTACACTCATTAAAAATAATGTTATTTACTGCATTTTTAAATTTATAGCAAAGTATATTAAGAAGATTTTCAACTGGCTTAAATATGTTTTTTCGAACTGCTCGCTTTTGCAAAAAACGTGGATAATGTTGTTAGCACTTATCACTGCGGAGCTGATTTTCATTATAATTATTGTTGATAGCTGGCATTATTACGGTCCGTCACCCTTTGTTTTTGCTATTATCGCACTTACCGTTGTGGGTATTCTTGTGATTTTATACCTAGCTGTAGTTTTGCAGAAAATTAAGCTCGGCGGAGAGAGAATAGCGAACGGTGATTTACAGTATAAAATAGACACTAAATTTATGTTCGGTGATTTCAAGGAATTTGCTGAGAGCCTTAACAATATTAATGTGGGACTCAAAACCGCTATAGACGAAAGAATGAAGAGCGAGCGTTTTAAAACCGAGCTTATAACAAACGTTTCACACGATATTAAAACTCCGCTTACTTCAATTATAAACTATGTTGATTTAATCAAAAAGGAAGAAATACAAAACGAAACGGTAAATACCTATATTGAGGTTTTGGATAGGCAGTCCTTAAGACTTAAAAAGCTGGTCGAGGATTTGGTTGAGGCTTCAAAGGCGTCTTCAGGCAGTCTTGCAGTGAATTTTGCACCGTGTGATGTATGCGTACTGCTTTTGCAGACTGTGGGCGAATTTGAAGAAAAAATGAAAAAAGCAGGGCTTACACCTGTTGTAAATCTGCCCGAAAAGGCCATAAATATTTTAGCTGACGGAAGACACCTATGGCGTATTTTCGATAATCTTATGAGTAATATATGCAAATACGCTATGGCGGGCACTAGGGTTTATCTCGATGTTACAGAGCAGGAAAATGAGGTATTAATTACTCTCAGAAACGTTTCAAAATTTCAGCTTAATGTTTCTGAAGAGGCACTTATGGAACGCTTTGTAAGAGGTGATGCTTCCCGTAACACTGAGGGCAGCGGTTTAGGTCTTTCAATAGCACGAAGTCTAGCTGAATTGCAAAACGGCAAATTAGAGCTTAATATTGATGCGGATTTGTTTAAGGTGACTTTGAAATTTAAAAAATATACGGTAACTTGAAATGCAAAAAGAATTATATAAACAACGACAAAAAAGGCGCAAACGCAAAATTGCTTTTCGGTGGACAGTGCTTATTATGACCACCGTAGCGCTCACAACCTTGCTGGTTTTAGGTGTAGTAGGAATAGCAAAAGTGATTTTCCCAAGTAGTTTTGCAGACGGTTTTATTCCTGCACCTTTTGGAAGCAGTGTTTCTAAAAATGTAGAAAAAGCAAAGGAACTTCAGGTGCCGTCCTATGTTGACGTTCAGCTTATCCATAAACACACTACCGCCCGTACGGGTATACAGCTTACCGATATAAAAAATGTGGTTATTCACTATGTCGGCAATCCAAACACCACCGCGCAGAACAACCGCGATTATTTTGATAAGCGGGATACAACCGTAAGCTCGCATTTTGTGGTAGGACTTGATGGCGAGATTATTCAGTGTGTGCCGCTTTATGAAAAATCAGCGGCCAGTAATGAGCGGAATAAGGATACGATTTCGGTTGAGGTGTGCCATCCTGACGAAACAGGCAAGTATAGTAAAGAAACCTATGAGTCGGTTATAAAGCTTGTGTCATGGATTTGTAACCAATTTTCACTTGACGAATCGGACGTTATAAGGCATTATGATATTACAGGGAAGATATGTCCCAAGTATTACGTTGAAAATGAAGACGAATGGGAAACCCTTAAAAATGATGTAAGGGAAAAATTAAAGGAATATGAAAACTAAAGAAGCTTTAAGCTTAAAGCAAAAAAAGATACTCGGCATTATTTTCTTTGCGATTTTTTTAGGGTTTTGTGTATTTGTGACTTGGTTTATAGGAAGACCGATGATAAGCTTTGTGTCAGAGCCCCAAAAATTCAGAGGCTGGGTGGAAAGCCACGGAATTCTCGGAGATATAACCTTTATTGCTATGATGTTTTTACAGGTTGTAATAGCGTTAATCCCAGGTGAGCCGCTTGAAATAGGTGCGGGGTATGCTTTCGGAGAAATAAAGGGAACGGTGCTTTGCGTAATAGCTACAACGCTTGGCAGCTTGGCGGTTTTTCTGCTTGTGAAAACCTTGGGAATAAGATTTGTTGAAATATTTTTTGATACAAGGAAAATAAAAGAGCTTGAAATTATAAAAAATTCAAAAAAGAGAAATTTTCTTATTTTTCTCTTATTCTTTTTACCGGGTACTCCAAAGGATTTACTTACCTATTTTGTAGGGCTTACGGATATTAAAATATGGCACTTTATTTTACTTTCTTCTATGGCGCGTCTGCCGTCGGTTATAACCTCAACAGTGGGCGGCGGTGCTTTGGGTGTTAAAGAATATAAGATAGCCATAATAGTTTTTGTTATAACCCTTATAGTCAGCGGTTTGGGTTGGCTTATTTATACGTTTATTCTAAAGAAAAGGTCGGGATAGCTTTGTTAGAAACGAGAGAGCTTGTTAAAATTTATAAGCCTAAAAAGGGTGTGCCTGTGGTAGCTCTTGATAAGGTTAGTATCACATTTTCCGAAAAGGGTATGATTTTTCTGCTCGGTAAATCGGGAAGCGGAAAGTCTACACTTCTTAATGTTTTAGGCGGTCTTGATAATTATAACGGCGGCGAAATTATAATTAAGGGCGTGTCCTCAAAGGATTTTAAGCAAAAGCATTTCGATTCATACAGAAATACTTATGTCGGCTTTATTTTTCAAGAATATAATGTGCTTGATGAATTCTCTGTGGGCGCTAATATTGCCCTTGCAATAGAGCTTCAAAACCGTAAGGCAGAGGATAGTGAGGTTAACGAAATTCTAAAAGAGGTTGACCTTGAGGGCTATGCTAACCGCAAGCCGAATGAGCTTTCGGGTGGACAAAAGCAAAGAGTTGCAATAGCCAGAGCCTTGGTTAAAAATCCGCAGATTATTATGGCAGATGAGCCTTCGGGCGCGCTCGACTCAAATACGGGCAAGCAGATTTTTGATACGCTTAAAAAGCTGTCAAAGGAAAAGCTTGTTATAGTTGTATCTCACGACCGCGAGTTTGCCGAAATTTATGCCGACAGAATAATCGAGCTTGCCGACGGTAAGGTTATAAGCGATGTTGAGGTCGATAACGATTATGTGACAGCAGAAGAAATGAGCTTTGACGGCAATGTGATTGAACTGCCTGCAGGCTATCACATTACAGAAGAGGACCGCGTAAAAATTAACGATTATATCAAGTCCTTGAAGGAAGAAAAGACGCAAATCAAGATATCGACTGCTAAAAATAAAAGGTTTAGAAATACCGACATTTCAAAAATCAAATCTCAGGACGCAAGCTCATTTAAGCTTATAAAATCAAAGCTTCCCCTTAAAAACGCCTTTAAAATTGGAGCGGGAGGTCTTAAACACAAAAAGTTCAGATTGGTTATTACAATCTTGCTTTCTTGTATTTCATTTGGACTTTTCGGTCTTGCAGATACCTTTGCAGCATACAACCATATAAATGCCTGCACTAATTCTCTTATGGACACTGAGGTTAAGTATGTTGCCACCGCAAAGGCTAAAAAGGTAGGCTCGGGTATAGATTCCTACTGGCGAGAATGGGGTTATATGCTATCTCAGGACGAGATAAACAGCTTTGCAGAGAAAACCAATGTTAAGATGCACGGTGTTTACAGTCCCTTTGAAGCAGATCTTACCTTTGAGCGCCATACTGACACAAGTATTGAGCTTTCAAAAACCGATTATGATATTTATTTCAAATATTTCTCAGGCTTTGCCGAGGTTGACAATAATATTCTTTCCGAAATGAACTTTAAATTGCTTTCGGGAAGACTGCCTGACGGTAGTAAGGATGAGATTGCTATAAGCGAATATGTTTTTGAGGTATTCAAAAAATCAAAATATTCTGACGGTCAGCTTTACACAGATACAAGCGGAAAACAGGAATATAAATATGTGACAGTAAGCAATTACAGTGATATTATCGGCAAAACACTTGAACTCGGCGGTAAAAAATACACCGTAACAGGTGTTATTGATACCGATTTCCAGATTGAAAGGTATATTTCCCTCACCGAAGAAAAGGATTATGAAACAAGGGCAGAGTCGCTTATAGGTCAAATTCTTTACAGTGAGTTTATTTATGCCTCACAGTATTCCTATGCGGGTATTGCAATGGTGGGCAATGGGTTTATCGAACGCATTACAGCCGATGCTCCATCTGTATCATATATAACAGACGGTTACATCAGCTTCTATAGTGATAAGTATTCGGTTGATTCCAATTATCTTGCAACACTCAGTGATGTTAAGAATGAGAAAATCGTCTGGGTTTCAGGTGCTAAGACCCGACTTGCCGATAATGAAATAATTGTAACAACCGATATACTCAGTATTTACGAGGAACTAACGGGCGAATATCCTACAGTTAACGATTATTATATAGATTTCTTAAAAACTGCAGAGGAGCTTTATGCGCACAAGCAAATTTTTGCTGATGACAGCTATAGTTACGAGGATAGATATAAGGTAGTAGGTATTATCCCTGTAGAAAATGAAAGCTCAAAAATTCGTTCCACAGTGGTTTGTGAAGATTCACTTTTCTCACAGTTCACAGACGGACGCGATAATATTTACAACTTCGCAGTTGGTGCTATGCCCGAAACACGCGAAGAGGTTAAAAATATGGTGAGCGTATGCTATAATGAAGAGGAAAAAGTGCGCTATCCGATACAGAACTCTGTAACCTTTGAGCTTGATTCTATAAACGAAGCGCTAAAACAGATGTCTAAGATATTCCTTTATATCGGTTTGGGCTTTGCAATTTTTGCCTCTGTAATGCTTTCAAACTTTATTGCTATGAGTATTTCCTATAAAAAACAGGAAATCGGAATACTTAGAGCAATAGGTTCAAGAAGTAATGATGTTTTCAGAATTTTCTTTGCAGAAAGCTTTATTATCGCAATGATAAACTTCTTCCTTTCGGCTTTAGGTGTAGGAATCGCAACGGGACTTATCAATTATTTCCTGAGAGAAAGAGTGGGAATTCTTGTAACGGTGCTTTCATTCTCGCCGCGTCAGGTAATACTCTTGCTTGCTGTAAGTATTTTAGTTGCATTTGTAGCAAGCTATTTGCCAGTAAAACGAATTGCTTCAAAGCGTCCTATTGATGCTATAAGGGATAGATAAGGCTTAGGCTGACGAGAGTTGAAACCGTAATGGGTTCGACTCTCGTCAGCCTAAAGCGGCTGCCAACAAAGTTGGTAGCCGTTTTGTATTGACAAAATATAGAAATTAGGTTAAAATTAATACAACTTTGAATGAAAAGGTGAGTAATATGGCAGTTAAAATTTCTCCTTCGGTTCTGGCTTCCGATTTTCTGAGCTTAAGCTCAGATATTGCCAGACTCGAAAAAGCAGGTACCGATATGCTTCATATAGATGTTATGGACGGTATTTTTGTTCCTAACCTTTCCTTCGGTGTGCCTGTTATCGAATCAATTAAAAGACATTCTACTGTGCCGCTTGATGTTCATCTTATGATTGACCGTCCGCACAGATACATAAAGGAATTCGCCAAGGTTTCTGATATTTTGGGATTTCATTATGAGGCGGGCAGCCCTGTAGCTGAAACCTTAAAGGAAATAAGAGCATTAGGCTGTAAGTCCTGTCTTACAATAAAGCCAAAAACCAGCCCTGAGGAAATTTTCGAATTTTTACCCCTTTGTGATATGGTGCTTGTAATGTCGGTTGAACCGGGATTCGGCGGTCAAAAGTTTATGGATTCGGCACTCGGCAAGCTCACCGCGCTTAAAAACGAATGCGAAAGACAGGGACTGCAAATTGATTTAGAGGTTGACGGCGGCATTAATGCCGAAACAGCGCCCTTGGCAGTTAAAGCAGGTGCTAATGTTTTAGTTGCAGGTAGCTTCCTGTTCGGTCCCGAAATGGAAGAAAGAATGAAGGAGCTTAAAAACCTTTAGGCTTTTAAGAATGCCTTTTTAAGACAGAAAATTGCGTTATTTAATATGAGCAGTTTGCCATATTCTTCTGTGTGAGCGAGGGCAATTTCGCCTGTTTCGGCTTTAAAACCGAATTCCTCAGGCAAAATTTTATATTCACAGTTTTTTACTACAAGCCTGTAGCCGTCCGGCATTAAATATAGGTCACTTTGGGCACTCTCGGCACGTGCAAAGGCAGTTTTTACCGCAAATATAAGGTGTTCACTTTTTGAAAAGCTGTATATTGTGTGCGAAACCTCTTTTTTCGTGAATTTGTAAAGCTTTAAAATTATTCTGCACCCGAAATTCTTTTTTGCAGTAATTTGCCCTTTTATTTCATAATCCTTTGGGTTTTTGATTTCGTCTTTTGTGACCTCTGAAATAAGCGCACTCAGTGAGGCTTTTATGTTTTCTCCCATAAGCGTCAGCTTTTCATAGCTGCCGAAACAGGCAATAACTTCTGTGTGAGTGAGTATGATTTTAATTTCATCTCGGCTAGGCTTATAAACGGTCATTCGTATCACCCTAGTGTTTATTTTATGAGTTTTTGTCAACACTTCTTTTGAGGTGTTTTTGATGGCAAGTAAAAATTCTAAAAGATTATTTATAA
>CAYQFD010000023.1:0-12768 GCA_964416795.1 uncultured Ruminococcus sp.
CAGACAGACAGACAGACATATGCTGTACCTTTAGTAAGTATAGTTGTTCCTGTATATAATCGTGAAAAATATTTAGATAGATGTTTAACATCTATAATAAATCAGACATATAAAAATTTAGAAATTATTTTAGTTGATGATGGTTCGATAGATAGAAGTGGTGAGATTTGTGATAAATACGCCTTAACAGATGATAGAGTTGTTGTAATACATATAAAAAATGGCGGAGTTTCTAATGCGAGAAATAATGGAATTAATGTGGCGCACGGAAAATATATAGCGTTTGTTGATTCTGATGATTTTTTAGCTGAAAATATGTATGATTTATTGGTTTTGTCTGCAGAAGAAAATTGTTCAAAACAGGTGTGCTGCAATATGTTTAATGTATTAGAGAATAAAACTTTTGAAGTAAATCATTTTTTTGGTGATAATTGTATTGAAGGAAATGAAATGGTTTTTTCTGAACTCATTATGTCTTTACTAACACCAGAATGTGCAGATAAAAAGGCAGCACTATTGCAATCACCTTGCAATAAATTATATTTAAGAGAGATTGTGGAAAAACACAATATAAGATTTGATGAAGAACTAAGTTATGCAGAAGATTGGTTATTTAATATTAATTATTATCGCTATGTTGATAATGTAAAATTTATCTCAAACCATTTATATTATTATTTTCGTCCCACTGAAGAATCTTTATCTAAAGCTTTTGTTTGGAAGAGTTTTGATAATACTGTAAAACTAAGAAAAATTGAAAGAGAATGGTTCCCAGATTTTTGTTCTGAACAAGAGTACAATGTTTTAATTCTCAATAAACAAATATCTTATTTAAAAAGTTATGTAAGTTATAATGGATACAAGAATTTTAAAGAATGTACCCAATATCTTTTTAATAACGATGAATTAAAAGCTGTATATTATAATACTACTTTTTTTCCAAGTAAATTTAAAATTGCTAATATGTGCTTTAAATATGATAAAAATCCGATGTGTAAAGTGATTTATCATTATTGGGGTGTTATCTGCGTTAGTAAAAGTGCTGTTAAGTATTATTTTAAAAGAATATTAATAAAATTACGCAAAAATAAATAGGGGATATCTATGATACAAAAATTTGAATTTAAAGAACTTGACTTAAAAGGTGCATATCACATTAAACCCTTTTTCGCAAGTGATGATCGCGGCGGACTTATTAAAGATTATAATGTAGATGTTTTCAAGGCAAATGGTATTGATCACGATTTAAAAGAGGTTTTTTATACAATCTCTAAAAAAGGTGTTATTCGCGCAACACATTTTCAGCTTATTAAGCAGCAGGCAAAACTTGTGAGATGCGTAAGCGGTCATGTATATGATGTTATTGTTGATTTGCGCCCCGATTCTCCAACCTTTGGCAAATGGCAGGGATTTCATCTGACTGGTGAAAATATGGACTGCTTATTGGTGCCTCCGTATTTTGGACACGGTTACTTGGTTATAGAAGATTCCATTGTAAGCTATAAATGTGCGGAAGTTTTTTATGGCGAAGGCGATTCGGGCATTATGTATAATGATCCCGATATAAACATTGAATGGCCTTTTGAATTGATAGGTGGAAAAGAAAATCTTATTATCAGTGATAAAGACCTTAACTTAATGAGTTTTAAAGAATATAAGGAAAGAATTTTATAAATTATGAAGGTAAGTATCATAACTACAATTTATAAGGCTGAAAAAGATTTACCGCGCTTGCTTGATTCTATGATGGCACAAGAAAGTGATGAGCTTGAATTTTTTTTGATTGACAACGGTTCTCCAGATAATTGTGGCGAGATCTGTAAAGAATATGTTAAAAAAGATAAGCGTTTTAAAGTTTGTACTTTAAAAGAAAATATCGGTTATATTCGTGCACGAAATTACGGTATTGAGCATTGTGATGCAGATTATATCGGTTTTTGCGATTCTGATGATTATTTAGAGATTGGCGGTTATGATATTGCGATTAAAAAAATAAAAGAAACTTCGTGTGACCTATACATAACAGCTTATAATACTGTTTCTGAAAACAGTAAATTAATTAATAAAATTCCATATAATATAGGTTTATATGAAGGCAATGACATTTACGACCGTATCTTACCTCAAGCCTTTGGCAGTATTGATGGTAAGCCTGCTTTGCATGGCTTTGCTTGGAAACAGATTTTCAAAAAAAGCATTATAATCGACAACAAGTTTTCGTTTATGCCGGAGTTGCAACCATATGAAGATCAAATATTTAACATAGATGTAATTAAAATGTGCAACCGCATTTATATAGATGATAACATAATATATAACTATGTTGTTAATACACAGTCTATCACGGCTAAATTGGTTGCAAATTTTGATGCTGAGGCTGAATGGAATCGTATAAAAATATTCTGGCATGAAAAAAAGAAGAGGATAATATCATTTCAACATTCTGTTGCGTTGAGTAACCAAATAGTAGCTTTTATTTACTCTATGCTTCTTAATATGACAAAGCAGCAAAACAAAAGCGTAAAAACTTTAGTTTCAGAAATGAATAAAAATGTGGAAAAAGATGTAATTCAAGAAATGCTTCTAAATTCTTCTGATGCTTTAGACAAAAAATTATTATTCGTAAAAAAATGTTTATTAAAGCAAAAATACAATCAGTTGTTTATAACAATACGTCTGCTTTTAAAAATCAAATGATATAATGAAGGAAAGTCAAATGAATTTAAAACACACACTTATTTCTGTAAGACAATATTTAAAAAACCGTGATATATGTAATCAATTAAAAAAATACAAGGGCATTCACAAAGGTGAGCGTTGTTTCATTATCGGAACAGGTCCAAGCCTTACGGTTTCTGATTTGGAGAAATTAAAGGGTGAAATAACCTTTGCATCTAATCGAATATTTGAGATTTATTCACAAACAGATTGGCGTCCGACATATTATATGAATCAAGATTATCAACTTATCTGTAAATTTACCGAAGAGATAAAGTCGCTTGAAGTGAATCGAAAATTTATGCCGATTGATGCAAAAAAGCATTTTGAAGGTGAAAATGATATTTCATATTTTGTTTTAAGACATAGGGATTACTATCCAAAAGATGCAGATTTTAGCACTAAGTTAGATAAATATATGGGTCAGGGCTTTACCGTTACATACGGTGCCATTCAAATGGCGTATTATATGGGCTTTTCAGAGGTTTATTTACTTGGTATAGACCATAATTATTCAATCAGTTTAAACGAAAAGGGTATACCTGTATTAAATGAAGGTGCACAAGATTATTTTAAAGGTTCTAAAGCAAGTAATAAGGGGCTTAATCTGCCGCGTGTTGTCGAAAGCACGGTAGCTTATATGACGGCACAAAAATTTGCCAAAAGGCATAAAAATTTTAATATATATAATGCAACTCGCGGTGGTAAGTTAGAAGCTTTTAAAAGGGTTAATTTAGAGGAAATTTTATAAAAGAAAGTGAAAAATTAATGCTAAAAAAATTTATTATGCTTGATTTTCCGAATGGCAAGCAGAATGTTATAAATATTGTTGCAAGCGTGCTTAATTTACTTGTAACCACACTGATTAGTTTTGTTTTATCTCCTTATATAGTACGTACTTTGGGCGTTGCGGCGAATGGCTTTATAAATCTTGCTAATAATTTTATTTCGTATGCAATGCTTGCAAGAACAGCTCTTAACTCAATGGGTAGTCGTTTTATAATGATTGCTTACTATAACAACGATGATGAAAAGGTTAACAGATATTATTCTTCTCTGTTTTTCGCCGATTTAATTCTTTCGCTTGTTTTTGGTATTATTGGAGCTGCTTGTGTGTGGAAATTAGAGTACATTCTTGATATACCGGACACAATAGTAACCGATGTAAAATTACTTTTTGCACTTATTTTTTTGAATTTTGTCATTTCTACGGCAATTACAGTTTGGAGTACGGTTCCGTATATTAAAAACAAACTGTATCTTGATTCTTTAACTTCTGCAGTCAACTCAATAATACGTGCGATTGTTATTATTGGATTATTTTTGTGCTTAGAACCGTCAGTGTGCTTTGTTGGTATCGGCACGCTTGTTGGCGGTTTAGTTACTTATATATTAAATTTTGCTTATAAGAAGAATTTATTATCAAACTTAAAAGCTAAAAAAAAGGACTTTTCTAGTTCGGCAGTAAAAGAATTATTGTCATCAGGCATTTGGAATGCAATTTCTTCTTTAGGCGGAATTTTAACACATGGATTAGATTTACTTGTTTCAAACTTATTTGTTGGTGCATCAGCAATGGGCATTTTGTCGGTTGCAAAAACTATGCCCACATTTGTTTCTACCCTTAACTCAACCATTGCCGGTGTATTCACTCCGTCGCTTATAATAGATTATGCTAAGAAAAATACAGATAATATTGTTAAAACAATTAAGCAGTCTTCAAAGATTATATCAGTGGTTTGTTCATTACCACTTGCTTTTTTGATTGTCTTTGGTGAAGAGTTTTACTCTTTGTGGCAACCTTCGCAGGATTCGCATGTTTTACATATATTATCTATAATCACAATATTTGGACGTGTGTTTTTTACAGGTATGGAGCCTTTATTCAACGTATTTACAGTTGTTAATAAGGTGAAGCAAAATTCGATTGTGACTATTGTTACTGGTGTTATAAGCATTTTGATAACATTTTTATTGTTGAAAACAACAAACTTGGGTTTGTATGCAATAGCAGGAGTAAGCGTTTTTTGTTGTTTTATAAAAAATGTTGCATTTGTTATTCCTTTTTCTGCTAAATATTTAAACATTAAATGGACAAAGTTTTACAGCACACTTTTGCCGTCAGTTTTATGCTGTACTGTGTTGTGTATTTGGGGATATATCCAAAAAACATTTATGGGTATTAATGGTTGGTTAACACTTTTTATCACAGGTGTTGTTTTTGCGGCGGTGGGGCTTGTGTTAACTGTGTTTATCGTTTTAAACAAGTCAGAGCGAAAATACTTTTTTGGTATAATTAAAAGTAAGATTAGGAGAAATTAATGAAAAAAGCAGCAATAGTTACTATTCATAAAATTAATAATTATGGCGCGGTTGAGCAGGCATATGCCCTGAACAAATATATACGCAGTTTAGGTATTGATGCAAAAACAATTGATTTTCGTACCTATCGTGTTGCAGAAAGCTACAAGATTTTTAGACCAATTCGTTCTTTTATGGATATACCAAGAAATCTTCAGGCATTGCTGTACTTGGGTAGACTGTTAAGACGAAAAAACAGATTTGATGCTTTTTTAAAAGAATATGTTCCTATGACAGAAAAGACATATTATTCTAATGAAGAACTAGAAAAAGCAAATTTAGATTTTGATTATTATATTTGCGGTAGCGACCAGATTTGGAATACATATTGCAAAAATTATGATAAAGCGTTTATTCTTGACTTTGCCGAAAACAAAGGCGAAAGAATTTCTTATGCAGCAAGTATGGGAGCAAAAGATATTAACAGTAATATGGTAGAGGAATTTGCTCATAATCTTAGTCAATACAAAGCAATTTCGGTACGTGAAAGCGATTCTGTCAATATTATTTCTAATATTGCCCAAAAAGATGTTCAGCATGTTGTTGACCCAGTTTTTTTGTTAGATCAGGATCAATGGCATAAGATTTCTGTAAAAACAAAAGTAAAAAAACCATATGTTTTCTTTTATGCAGTACACGGCGAGCTAGAAGGTATGCGTGAGTATGCTAAAAAACTTAGCAAAGAAACAGGTTTACCGCTGGTTGTAGTAAATATTAACCTGCGTGAGATGAAGTATAAAAATATAAAGTTTTATGATGCAGGCCCGCAAGAGTTTGTTTCGCTTATTGAAAATGCTGAATATGTATTTACAAATTCTTTTCATGCTACGGCATTTTCTCTTATATTTAAAAAGAAGTTTTTAGTATTTGCCGATATTACTAAAAACAGAGGCGCTTCTTCAAATCGGATGTACAGCATACTTAATCTTTGCGGTATACCCGAGCGTGTTGCAGGTGTAAATAGTTCGGTAGACGATATAATGCGAGAAATAGATTATAAAATGGTTTACAGTAAATTAATTCCTAAAATCAATGAATCAAAAGAATTTTTGAAAAAAAGTTTAGATATTAGGTGAAGTCGATGTTTCTTTGCAAAAAAGAACAATGTACAGGTTGCTGTGCTTGTATGAACATTTGTCCTAAAGATGCTATAACAATGCATCCTGATGAGTTTGGATGTGTGTTTCCTGAAATTAATTTGAATAAATGTGTTAATTGCGGTGTATGTGAAAAGATTTGTCCCGTTTTAAGCAAATGCGAATTGAATAATGTTAAAGATTGCTATGCCGTGTGGCATAGAGAACGTGAAACCGTTAAAAACTCAGCTTCAGCAGGATTGGTTACCGCCCTGGCTGATACAGTTATAAAGAATGACGGAGTAGTTTTTGGAACGCATTATCAAAAAAATAATCTTATCTTTGATTATGCAGATAATTTGCAAAAAGTTAGATCATTTCAGGGCAGTAAGTATGTTCAGGCAGATGTTGGATATTCTTATAGAAAAATTAAGGAGTTTTTGGTGCAAAAAAGACAGGTGTTATTTGTAGGAACACCGTGTCAGATTGCGGGACTTAAAAATTATTTACAAAATGAATACAGTAATTTGTTTACAGTTGATTTGATTTGTCATGGCGTAGCGTCGCAAAATTATTTGAATGAATATTTGCATAAAAAAATTGGTAATAAATCTTACAATAAGGTGCTTTTTCGTGGGCCTGAAGGTGAAAAAACTGCAGTGTATTATGATAAAGAACTTATTTATTTAAAGAACAAGTCTGCAGATTTGTTTTTTAGTGCATACGCTAAAAGCCTTATAAACAGAGAAAATTGTTACGCTTGTCAATATGCTGATACTATACGTACGGGAGATATTACCGCAGGTGATTTTTGGGGTATTAATAGACAAAATTTAAATAATGATGCATCTGGTGTTCCATATATATCACTTGCTTTAATAAATACTTTAAAAGGTGAACAACTTTTTGAACTTGCAAAAGATAGTTTGATTGTTGAAAAACGTGATATACATGAAGCATTGGTACATAATAAACAACTATGTACACCATGTATTCGACATCCTGAACGAAATATTTTTTTAAAAAAATATTTGCAAAAAGGATTTGTTGCGGCAGTTAAGAGTACTACACTTTACAGAGCGGTTGTAAAAGCGGGTATTAGACTTGCTGTTTTAGCTTTATTGCAAAAAATTAAAAATTTTTTGAGATTATAATAATTATTGATTTAGGAGGATTTTATGAAAATTATAGGTGTTATTCCCGCAAGGTACAAATCTTCACGTTTCCCAGGAAAACCGCTGGCAGATATATGCGGCAAACCAATGATTTGGTGGGTGTATCAGCAGTGTAAAAAGGTTGAGGATTTTGATGCTGTTTATGTGGCTACAGATGATCAAAAAATTTATGATACTTGTGTATCATTAAACATAGAAGTAATAATGACGTCAGACACCCATAAAACAGGCACCGATCGAATAGGAGAGGTTGCAAGAAAAATTCCTTCGGATTTAATTGTTAACATTCAAGGCGATGAACCGTTGCTCGAGCCAGAAACAATTAAAGCGGCAATAAAACCTTTTTATACAAATCCCGAGCTTCAAATTTCTAATCTGATGACCAAAATAACAGATCCTGTTGATGTAGTTAACTTTACTGTTCCTAAGGTTATTACTAATAAAGAGGGTATTGGTATTTATCTAACACGAGCAGCCGCTCCGTATCCTAAAGGCAGCATTGATTATTCATATTATAAACAGGTGTGTGTGTACGGTTTTAAGCCTCATGCATTAGAGTTCTATTGTGATTACGGTATGCAATATGGTAAGGCAAAGGTTGAAAATATTGAAGATATAGAGATCTTGCGTTTTATAGAAAATGGTTACAAGGTTCAGTATGTTGAGGTTGATTCAGAAACAGTTGCTGTTGATACACCTAATGATTTAGAAAAAGTTCGTACAATTGTTAAGCAAAAAATTGAAGATGGTGAAATAAGCAATCAATAACAGTGAGGTAGTTTATGAAAAAAATCAGTGTGCTTGACTGCACCCTACGCGATGGAGGCTACTGTAATGATTGGCTGTTTGGTAAAGAAAATACAGTTAAAATTATAAACGGTCTTACTAATGCGGGTGTCGAAATTATAGAATGCGGATTCTTAACAAATAAGGTAGAATACAATCAAGATGCAACAAAATTTACCAACACACATCAGATAGCCCAAATGTTGCCTACAAATCATAACGGACAAATGTATGTTTGTATGATCAACTACGGTGAGTACGATTTAGATGACATACCTAAATATGACGGTACGGGTTTAGACGGTTTGCGTGTTGCGTTTCATAAAAAAGATGTGATTTCAGCGTTAGAATTGTGTAAGGGTATAAAAGAAAAGGGATATAAAGTTTTTATTCAGGCAATGGTATCTCTCAACTATAGTGACGAGGAATTTCTTGACCTGATACACCGTGTTAATGCGTTTGAACCGTATGCGTTTTATATTGTTGACAGTTTTGGGGTGATGAACAGAAAAAATTTAATGCGTTTGTTTGATATGGTAGATCAAAACCTTAAAAATACAATAAAAATAGGTTATCATTCACACAATAATATGCAGTTATCATATTCTAACGCGCAAAAGCTTGTTGATGTAAAAACTAACCGTAAGCTTATAATAGACTCAAGTGTGTTTGGTATGGGTCGCGGCGCAGGAAATTTAAATACAGAGCTTTTTGTTGAATATCTTAATGAAAATTTTGACTCTCAATATCAACTTAAGCCCTTGCTTACTATTATTGATGAAATTTTAAATTCATTTTATCAGCAAAATTATTGGGGATATTCGTTGCCTAATTACCTGTCAGCAAAGCATAATCTTCATCCTAATTACGCAAGTTATCTTGATGCAAAAAAAACTCTTACTGTTGAAAACATAGATGAAATTTTCACCATGATGGATAGCGATAAGCGCTCTAATTATGATAAAAATTATATTGAAGATTTATATATGAGGTATATGGCTACAGGTAATGTGCAAGAATCACATTTAACTCAGTTAAAAGAAACAGTATACGGCAAAGAGATTTTAATAATAGCGCCAGGTCGTAGTTCGGTTGAAGAGAAGGATAAAATTATAAAAGTCGCTAACAGAAATAACGTTGTTTCTATAAGTATTAATTTTGATTATTCTGAATATGATACCGATTTTATTTTTATAAGCAATTTAAGAAGATTTCGCGGCTTGCTGACAGAAAAATATTCAAAATGTATAGTAACATCAAACATTCCTGCAATAGATGTCTATTTGCAAACAAATTATCAAGAACTTTTAAATTCATGTGATTATGTAAAAGATAACGCAGGTATGATGTTAATTAAGTTCTTAATTAATTTAGGCGCTTCAAAAATTTTAATTGCCGGTATGGATGGTTATTCTTTTGATGCAACACAAAATTTTGCAAATAAAAAGATGAACTTTTTTGCTCAAAAGGATACTTTTGAAGCAATGAATCGTGGAATTAATGAGGCACTTAAAGAGTATAGCCAATATGTTGATATAAAATTTGTTACAACACCTAAGTTTGTTAAAATTTAAGAGGGGAAGATTTTTATAAATAATACCATACAAACAATAAATGCAGAATTAAATAACAAAAAACGTAATTATGCTATTGATTTACTTAAAGGTTTTTGTGCAATCCTAGTTGTGTTTATTCACGCTAAATTTCCAGATGATGTAGGTGAATTTATTGTTGCTTTTTCAGGTATGGCAGTGCCGGTTTTCTTTTTAACTTCCGGATATTTTTCAGCAAAATCTGATAGAAAAAAACTTAAACGTTCAATATGCCATATTTTATCGTTAATATGTTTTGCCTATATAATTAGTTTTGTTAGAATTTGTGTGCAGGACGGTTTTTCATTTTTTGCTCTTATAAATCAGATAAACGATATTATATTTTCACTTAAAAATTTAGTTTTATTTTTTGTATTTAATGTTACAAAAATTTCAGGTGTGGCTTGGTTTCTGTTTGCGCTTTTGTATTGCTATATTTTTAATCTGATTTTTTATAATTTATTAAAAAAACAGCAATGTATATTTTATCTGCTTGCTACAATGGGATTTTTTTGCGGATTAATTATAAAATTTGTTTTTCCTATTTTAAATATAGGTTTTTATTCAATTAACAACTTTTGGGTATGTGGTATGCTATATTTTTTTGCGGGGAAAATTATATTTTATAAAAGAGAAAAATTTGCATTAATTCCCAATAATATATATGCTTATTTATAATCGGTTTAGTTTTTGTCATATTAGGCTTTTGGAAATTTCAAGGATTAATTTTTGTAGGAAATGTTATTTCCTCAATTTCTATGTTTACATTATGTGTTAGAATTGATAGAAGACAAAGATATAAAAATATTTTTTTGATTTTTTTATCAAAAATGGGTAATCAGTATTCTTTTATAATTTATATTATTCACCCAATTTTTATTCATATTTTTAGTTTTATATCGAGTTCAGACAGTAATTTAATAATGTGGATATATCCATTCATTATTTTAGTTTCCACGATACTATTTGCTGTTGTGTACGATTATCTAAAAAAAGGGTTCAAAATTGTATTAAAGAAGAAGGAATCAGCATGAAAACTGCTAAAAACCGAATAGAATGGATTGATACTGCCAAGGGTATTGGATTGTTGTGTGTAATACTGGGTCATTTACATATACCTTATCTGTCTGCTTGGATTTATACCTTTCATATTCCGCTGTTTTTCTTTTTGTCAGGATGTGTTTTCAATGGTCAAAAATATTCTTTTAAAGAATATTTTATAAGAAGGTTCAAATCGCTTATTGTGCCATATTTTGTGTTAGGTGCAGTAATTTTATTCTTTAATTATGTTGTTTTTTTTGTTTCAAAAACAACCGATTGATTTATATGTAAAGACTGCATACAATTTTTTAAGGCAAGAACATTTTTGGACAATTTGGTTTTTGGCTTGCTTATTTTTTACTGAGATAATCTATTATGGCATACACAGGCTTTGCCAAAACCGACTACCGCTAATTTTTTGTGTTTCGCTATTACTTTGTGCGTTTGGCATGCTTCGTTACCGTTTAGGATGGGGTAGTCTTCCTTGGAACATAGACGTTGCCCTAATTGCGCAATTTTTCTTTAATTTAGGTTATATCTTTAAAACAACAAAATTCAAAGATTATATATTTTCTTTTAATAGAATTAAATATCTACTGTTTTTAGGTGCATTTTTTGTTATCAATGCAATTTGCGGCGCATTATGCATTAAACTGTATGGCGAATCACTCGATATGTCTGTTGGTTTGTACGGCAATGAGTTGTTAACTGTTATTTCTGCTGTAGCAGGTATTTTGGCAATTGTTATGTTTTCTAATAAATTCAAGTTTAAGCCGATTAAATGGCTCGGTCAAAACACAATGATCATATTTGCTTGGCACTCAAGAATTATAATTGTTTTATGTGACTTAATCTTTAATAAACTGGGATTTTTCACAACAAACAGCACGTCAAATATGTTTGTAAGAGGTTTCTTGATTTTTATAATTATATTTGTTGTGTTAGTTCCTGTTACAAAACTTGTTAAAAATACAAAAATTCACAAATTATTCGGAGTTTAATCTTAATTTTAAATGAGTTTTTTAAATTTTTTACTTAATAAAATTTATTGTTTTTCAACTATTAAATATTCAATTTTTTTGTTATCGATTATTTCATTTCATTGTATTACAAATACGATTTTAATTAATAAAACAAAAGTGATATATAAAATAGTAAATGTTGTTTTTTTATTATTTACGATGATTTTGATTTTATATACAACCATTTTTTCAAGAAATATCGGTGATTATAAAATCATACTTAGTCCTTTTGCTTTTTTAGCCGAAGCACAAACACAACCTGAACTATACCGCTCTTTCTTTATGAATATACTTTTATTTGTGCCATTAGGGCTTAGTATGCCGTATGTGCTATCTAAGAAACCGCACAAGAGAAATGTGTTTATAACAATAGTTTTTGCGGCGGTTTTGTCGGCGGGTATTGAATTTTTGCAGTATTATTATCATCTTGGCAGATGTGAAACTGATGATGTAATCGCCAATACTTTAGGTGCGGCGGTTGGTACGCTGTCGTATTGTTTTTATATGAAAATTCTTAAAAATCAAGAAAAGGGGAGTTTGATGCAAAAAATCAATAACAATCAAAAACTTCTTCTTGATTTATGCGCGAAATCTTTATTTGATAAGGATTTTACTGTTTCTGATGAGATAGATAGTAAAGCACTTGTTGAAGAGTCAAAAAGACAGACGGTTTTTCCAACAGCGTATTCTTTGATTAAAGATAAATGTGATGCTACTGATGGTAAAGCATTCTCTCAGGTTATTGCTAAAAATATACGTGTTGAGTATGCTCATAACGAAGTTCACCATATTTTAAATGAAAATAACATCCCTTACGTTATTTTAAAGGGTGTGGCTTCTGCGTCGTACTATAAAGAGCCAATGCTACGTATGATGGGCGACGTTGATGTACTTGTTGCACCCGACAATATCACTAAAGCTGATAAACTTTTAAAATCAATAGGCTTTGTTACTACCGATGATATTGACGGCGACGATATGCATATCGGCTACAAAC
>CAYQFD010000024.1:0-12740 GCA_964416795.1 uncultured Ruminococcus sp.
GAAATATTCCCTAGTCTTACCTATTTTTTGTCCTTTTTGAAATTCTGTATTCGCTCGGTGTCAAACCAACGGTATCCTTAAATACAGTGGAAAAGTAGCTTTGCTCGCAAAATTTTAGCGTTAAGGCTATTTCTGTAACGGATTTTTCCGTGTTTTCAAGTAGCTCGCAAGCTGTAATAATTCTTTGGTTTAAAATATATTTGGCAGGTGAAATGCCGTATTCGGCTTTGAAGCGCTTAACGGCAGTATACTCTGATATGTTGAGATAATCCGCAATTTTTGCAAGGTTAATATCTTGCTGTAAATTAGAATCGATAATTGATTTAATAAGACATGCAGTTGAATTTGGATTAAAATAGTTGCTTTTGGTATTTTCGCTGAGACCGCAGGTCAACAAAATTAAATCCAGAATAATATGTGTCAATTCGTTTAAATTATCTTCGGCATTATCTAACAGTGAAATAACCTTTTCTATCAGCGGAAAGGTATTGGTTTTATTAATAACAAAGTAATCATTATTGTTTTTGCAAAACTCTTCAAACAGTGTATCTACAAAGCTTCCGTTTGCTGAGAACCAAATTTTTGTATACGGATCTTTTTTATCTGCACCGTATTTAATTTTTTTCGAGGCGGAATAAATTATACTGTCGCCTTCGCAGACAGTTGCCGAAATATCGCCAGACTGTATATAACCTTTTCCTTTTATGATATATTCAAATAAGTAACAGTCACGGATTTTATTAAAGCCATAGTCCTTGTCGGAATAAACAATTCCTGCGCCTATAATATGGAGAAAACGGTTTTTAATTTTCGGTTTATAATATAAATATTTTTCATTATGACGCGGTCTTATCATATTGTCGCTCCTTTTATAATTCTTCGGCTAATTATAAAATATCAAATTTTCCTATTGAATGCAATAGCTCGCGATAAAAAAACATTAAAAAACTAACAAATTGCCATAAAATCCTTATTGTATAAGCTGAATTTACTGTTATAATTTAATTAATGGTATTAAAACAAAAAAGTTTATAATTTTTGCTTGTGTATTCACCAAAAATATAATAAAATGAAATGTATGATAATTATTTATGTTTTAGAGGGGATTATAATGGCAATTAAAGTTAACGGGAATATGATTACACTTGAAACTGCAAACACTGCGTATTCGTTTGAAATTATGCACGGTAAATTTCCGGTTCACCATTATTACGGTGCTAAAGGTGGAAATTACGTAGCAGAGTTTCCAAAACCTCAATCGGAATTTTGCCCTGTTTATGAGGAATACCGTTTGGATTATTCTCCCGCTATGCTTCCAAGTGAGTTTTCTTTTTATGGCAGCGGTGATTTCAGGGCATCGGCACTCAAAATCCGCAATATGACAAACGGAAGCGATGTAACCTTATTTACATATAAGTCTGCGACTGTTTTAAAGGGTAGAGTTGAAATTGAAGGACTGCCTACAGCTGAGGCTGATGAGAACACCGAAACCTTGGAATTAGTGCTTTTTGACGATGCTAACTGCTGTGAGCTTAAACTTTATTACACACTTTTTGCTGATTGCGATGTAATTTCAAGATACTTTATTTTGAAAAATATGGGCAAGGACGATATAAGAATTGAAAAGTGTATGATGACAGCGCTTGACATTCCGACAAAAGACCTTGATGTAATTAGTTTTTACGGCTGTTGGGGACAAGAAAGACATTATCAGAGAAATAAAGTGATAATGGGCAATCAGAGTATGTTCAGCCGACGTGGCAGTTCGAGTCATAATTATAACCCCTTCTTTATGCTTTGTGATAATGATGCAACCGAAGAAAGCGGAAATGCGTTTGCATTTAACCTTGTTTACAGCGGTAGCTTTTTAAACGAAGTTGAAACTGACCACTATGGATACACCAGAGTGCTTTCAGGACTTGGAAGCGAGTGCTTTAATTATCTTTTAAAGAGCGGTGAAGAATTTCACTCTCCCGAGGCTGTGATGACCTTTGCTCAAAACGGTATCGGTGCGGCTTCAAGAAATATGCATAAATTCACACGCGACCGTATATTGCCAAAAGAAATTTTTGAAAGACGTCCTGTGGTGCTTAACGCTTGGGAAGCAGTCGAATTTCACATCGACGAAAAACTAATGACAAAATTGGCTCAGGAAACCTCAAAAATAGGCACAGATATGCTTGTTATGGACGACGGTTGGTTTGGAAAATGCCGCAACAGTGAATATGATTCTATGGGAGACTGGTATCCAAACCCTAATAAATTCCCAAACGGACTTATGCCTTTAGTGTCGGGTGTTAAGGAAAGCGGAATTAATTTTGGTATCTGGATGGAGCCTGAAATGGCAGGTCTTGACAGTGAAATTTTCAGAGCGCACCCAGATTGGATTTTAAAAGTGCCGAACAGAGAGCAGCTTATCGGCAGAGAACAGTATGTTCTTGATATGGCAAACAAGGATGTTGTTGAGCACCTTAAAACGTGTATCACAAATATTTTCAGCAATCACCCGATAGATTATCTTAAATGGGATATGAACCGTAATATGACTGAGGTTTATTCACCATCACTTCCACCCGAAAGGCAGGGGGAGAGCCAATACAGATATATGCTTGGTGTTTATGAGCTTTATTCGTGGCTGAGAAAAACATTCCCTAATGTTATGATTGAAAACTGCAGCGGCGGTGGAGGAAGATTTGACCTTGGAATGATGAAGTATTCCACACAAATCTGGACCAGCGATAACACAAGACCTATTGACAGAACATATATTCAAAACGGCACAACCTTTGGTTATCCGCCTGCAACAATGAGCTGTCACGTTGCAAACCACAACGGCTCGGTTGAAGACAGTAAGCTTATGGATTATGCCTTCAAGGTTGCTATAAACGGTCCTTTGGGTTATGAATTCAACGCAGTTGAAATAAGCGATAAGGCAAGAAACGAAATTAAAAATCAGATAGCTTTTTACCGCAGTGTTGAACATTTGATCCTGAAGGGTGATTTTTACCGACTTCTTAATCCTGAAGAAACAGGTAAATATGCGTATTATTTCGTGAACGAAGATAATTCCGAAATTTTGCTTACATATTTGCAAAATTATGATGATGAAGAGAAGTCTGAAAATATTCTAAAGGTTTCTCGCGCAGATAAAGATGCGGTTTATACCGATAAAATCACTGGCGAAAGCTTTAAGGGTCAAGACCTTAACAATGGTATTATTATCAAAAGCAATGAGAGCGGTTTATATTCAAAAATATATCATTTAAAAAAGGAGTAATACACTATGAAAATCCTAAGAAGTCTTTCTATATTCCTCATACTAAGTCTTATGCTTCTTACTTCCTGTAAAGACGCAAATACTCAGTCGCAAGCTTCGGATGCTAAGGACAATATAACATCATCGGACACAACAAACTCAAATTCTATGTCGGCAGACGATTTCTTTGACGGTGCGGTAGATGAAATCCCTGACACAGCTGAAAGTAAGAATGTGTCTTCCTCTGCGCCATCAAAGGTTACAAGTAGCGAAAAAGTATCATCTACAAAGCAAGAAGAAATAAATTACATAAACCATAACTTTAAATATCTTCAGAATTTCTACTCAAAGCTCACAACAAAGGACAGTGTAACAGTTACCTTTATAGGCGGTTCCGTTACTGACGGTATGGGAGCTTCCAGCTCGGATAAGAAATGGCCTGAGCTTTTTTGCCAAACCCTTGAACAAAAGTATAAAACTGAGATTGATTTGAGAAGAAAATCATTGGGCGGCACAGGCTCATATCTTGGTGCGTTCAAATATACTACTGATGTTGCACCAAGCGAGTACACTCAACCTGATTTATTATTTATTGAGTATGCACTCAACGACAATTATGAAAAAGCCACCTATGACGAGGTTGTAAAGTATTCCGAAACTATAGTAAGAACAGCTTACAAATTGAATCCCGAGGTGGATATTGTCTATGTTTTGACATTTGACACAGGACTTAAAGACAAGGACTATGATCAGCTTCGTGCCCACCAAAGTGTTGCGGAAAAATACGGCTTGATGTGTATAAAACTGGCTGACAGTTTTTATAAGCAACTAAAGTCAAGCAGTGAAGATGGCTTATATTTTACCGACGGTGTTCATCCCAATGATGAGGGTTACAGAATGTATGCTGATATTGTGATTGAAGCGGTTTTATCTGACCTTCCAAGGACAGGTGTTGCAGAGCCTAAAATTGTTAAGAAAACCTTGCCGCAGGCTATGAGTAATTACTATCAGAATCCACATCTTGTTTATTCTAACGAGATTGATTTGACAAAAAGTAGTGGTTGGGAGTATAAGAAAGCGGATTTTTCTTGGGTAGCAAAACGCTTTAACGGTTATATTACTGCAAACACTGCAGGCAGTAAGCTTACTCTCACATTTGAGGGCAGTCATTTTGGTCTGCTTATAAACAAGGCTAAGGACATGGGCAAAATCACTGTTTCGATAGACGGCGGAGCGCCCGTTACTGTTGACGGCTACAGAAGCTCTTCAAATCCCGATGCTGTGCTTATTGCAGATGGATTGTCAAGCGGAAAACACACAGCGGAAATTACTCTTATTGATAAAGAATTTCAAATCGGCGGTTTATTGCTAAACTAATACAACAAAAAACAATATCTAAATAGTTTTTTATGCGGTTCAGAAAAGGGGTGGCTTTTTGTTGCAATTAGAGGTCGCAAATAACGAAAATATAATATCAAACCAAGAAAAAATTGATTTCAATCATAATGATAAATATCTTCAGAATTTCTACTCAAAGCTTAGAACTAAGGATAGTGTAGCGGTTACTTTTATAGGCGGTTCTGTTACTGACGGTCTGGGTGCAACTACCAAGGAAAATAGATGGCCTGAGATATTCTGTAAAGCCTTGCAGGAAAAATATAAAACCGAGATTGATTTGAGAAAAAAATCATTGGGTGGTACAGGCTCATACCTAGGTGCGTTTAAGTATACCACTGATGTTGCACCAATCGTTGACACTCAACCCGACCTATTATTTATTGAGTATCCAATCAATGATAAATATCAAAAAGCTACTTATGATGAGGTTGTAAAATATTCAGAATCTATTGTTAGAATGGCTTATAAATTAAATCCTGAGGTGGATATCGTTTATGTGCTGACGTTTGACAGGGGCACAAAGGACGCGGATTATGAACAACTTCGCGCACACAGAAGCGTTGCAGAGAAATACGGTTTAATGCACATAAAATTGGCTGATAGCTTTTATAAGCAACTTAACTCACCCGACGAAGCAGTTGATTATATTCCGGACGGTGTTCATCCTAATGATAAGGGATATAGAGCGTATGCCGATATCGTGATTGAGGCTATTTTTTCCGAATTATCAAGTATAGGTGATGCAGAGCCCGAAATTGTTAAAAAGGTTTTGCCTGAGGCTATGAGTAAGTACTATGAGAACCCACATCTTGTTTATTCAAATGATATTGATTTAACAAAAAGCAACGGTTGGACGCACAGGGAAGAAAATTTTTCTTGGGTAGGAAAACGCTTTAACGGTTATATTCAAGCCAATGTGCCAGATAGTAAGCTCACCCTCAGATTTGAGGGTAGTCATTTCGGTCTGCTTATAAACAAGGCTAAGGATATGGGTAAAATCTCAGTTTCGGTGGACGGAGAAGCACCTGTTACTGTTGACGCTTACCGAAAATCTTCAAATCCTTCCGCAGTGCTCATTGCTGACGGACTGTCAAGCGGAAAACACACGGCGGAAATTACTCTTATTGATAAAGAATTCCAAATTGGCGGATTGTTGCTCAACTAAAGGTTATCTTAATTATAAAATTCAGCAAAATTTTTCAGGTTTTGCTGAATTTTTTGTTTTCCAAACAAATACTACTTGTTTATTGAGCGTTAATGGTTTATAATATAAGGTAATATTTACATAAATCACTGAAATTAGATAATCGGCAATAAAAAGAGGGCTTTTAAATGCGAATAGTAATTAAAATAGGAACTTCAACTCTGGCGCATGACACAGGCAGAATTAATATAAAAAGGGTTGAAGAGCTTTGCAAGGTTGTAAGCGACCTTAAAAACGCAGGCAATGAAATAATAATGGTATCTTCGGGTGCTATAGGAATGGGTGTAGGTAAGCTGTCACTTAACGGCAAGCCTACTGATATCCCAACAAAACAGGCGGCGGCGGCTGTCGGTCAGTGCGAGCTTATGTATGTTTACGATAAACTTTTTTCGGAATACAATCATACTGTAGCCCAAATTCTGATAACAGGCGCAGATATTGAGCATACTGACCGCAAAACAAATTTTGAAAACACTATGCGAAGGCTGTTGGAGCTTAACGTGTTACCGATTGTAAACGAAAATGACTCTATTGCAACCGATGAAATTGTAATAGGTGATAACGACACCTTGGGGGCTATTGTGGCAACAACACTTAATGCGGATTTACTTATTATTCTTTCGGATATTGACGGACTTTTTACCGCCGATCCCCATAAAAACAAGGATGCCGTTTTGTTACATACTGTAAATGAAATTACGCCCGAAATCGAAAAAATGATTGGCGGCGCAGGCAGTAAACTCGGAACAGGCGGAATGATGACAAAAATTAAAGCCGCTAAGATTGCTAATGCCAACGGTACTGATATGGTAATAGCAAATGGAAAAGATCCCGATATTTTATATGATATTGTTGACGGCAAGGATGTCGGAACGATTTTTAAAGCAAAGGTGTAACTAATGATTGAAACCTGTGAATTACTCAAAAAAGCAAAAGCTGTATCCCAAAACGCACCGCTTTCTACCGAGCTTAAGAATAAGGCTTTAAAGGCTATGGCAAAGGCGCTGATTGACAATACCGATGCTATTCTTACGGCTAACGCTAGTGACGTGGAAAAAGCAAAAGGTAATGTCAGTGATGTTATGATTGACCGCTTAAGGCTTGATAAAGGCAGAATAGAGGGTATGGCACAAGGCATTTTAGAGGTTGCCGAGTTACCAGACCCTGTAGGTGCTGTGATTGAAAAAACCTATCACAAAAACGGAATGATAATTGAAAAGACATCTATTCCTTTCGGTGTGGTTGCAATAATCTATGAAAGCCGACCGAATGTAACCTCTGATGCGGCGGCGCTTAGCTTTAAAAGCGGCAATGTTTGTGTGCTAAGGGGCGGGAAAGAGGCTTTTGCAAGCGCTTATGCTATCGTAAAGGCACTTAAAATCGGTCTTTCTTCGGTAGGTGTAGATGAAAACTATATAAATTTAGTGGAAGACACAACAAGGCAGAGCGCAAATGAGCTTATGACCGCTGTGGGATATGTTGATTTGCTAATTCCACGCGGTGGAAAAGGGCTTATTTCGGCTTGTACTGAAAATGCTAAGATTCCTTGCATTGAAACGGGAACAGGCATTTGCCATATATATATTGATGAATTTGCAGATATATCTAAGGCTATTAATATTGTAAGCAATGCTAAACTTAGCCGACCGTCTGTTTGCAATGCGGCAGAGGTTTGCCTTGTTCACAAAAAAATCGCGAATGAATTTTTACCTGAACTAAAAACAGCCTTTGACGGTAAGGCAGAGCTGATAGGCGATAGCAGAGTTCTTGAAATTATAAATGTAACCCCTGCCGATACAGATAGCTTCGATACTGAATTTTTAGATTATAAAATGGCAGTTAAGGTGGTAGAAGATATAAGCGAAGCGGTAAACCATATAGCAAAGCATTCTACCCATCACAGTGAAAGCATTATAACCGAAAGCCAAGATAATGCGAATTATTTCATTTCGCGTGTAGATTCTGCCGCGGTTTATCACAATGCATCAACCCGTTTTACAGACGGCGGCGAATTCGGTCTTGGCTGTGAAATGGGTATTTCAACCCAAAAGCTTCACGCAAGAGGACCTATGGGACTTAAAGAACTTAATACTTATAAATATATTATTAAAGGCGACGGTCAGGTGAGATAATTATGTCAACAGTTAAATTTGGATTTATAGGAACAGGTAATATGGGCGGTGCGCTTGCTCGCGCTGTTACAAAAAGTGTAGGCTCGGCAGAGGTTTTGCTAAGTGACAAATCAAAGTCAAAGGCAGAGCTTTTGGCTAACGAGCTTAAGTGCTCATACGGTGAAATATCCGCGGTGGCTTCTTCTGCAAAGTTTATTTTCTTGGGTGTGAAGCCTCAGGTGATGAAAGAAGCAATAGAGAGCATTAAGCCTATACTCGACAAGAGAACGGACAGGTTCGTGTTGGTGACTATGGCGGCAGGGCTTAAAATTTCGGTGATTGAAGAAATTTGCGGCAAAAGCTATCCTGTAATCAGAATAATGCCAAATACACCCGTTTCAGTAGGCAAAGGTATGATTCTTTATACCGCCTCGGAAAACGTGTTTATGGACGAAATAAGCGAGTTTTGCAAGTCACTTGAAAAAGCAGGAAAGCTAGATAAAATCGATGAAAAGCTAATAGATGCAGCATCGGCCCTTTCGGGCTGTGGGCCCGCTTTTGTTTATATGTTTGCAGAAAGTCTTGCAGATGCAGGTGTTGAATGCGGACTCCCTCGCGACAAGGCAATGCTTTATGCCTCACAAACACTTTCTGGTGCAGCAGAGCTTTTAATGGTATCGGGCAAGCATGCAGGGGTTTTAAAGGATGAGGTTTGCAGTCCGGGCGGCAGCACCATAGCTGGAGTTCACTCTCTGGAGGAAAACTCTTTCAGAGGAACTGTTATGGGCGCGGTTAAAGCTTCTTTTGAAAAAACTAAAGAACTTGGTAAATAATATAAAATCCTCTATGGCAAAATTACCATAGAGGATTTTTTGCGTCTTATTCAGTTCTGAGTGCGGTTACAGGGTCTTTCTTTGCCGCGAAGCGAGAGGGGATAAGTCCCGCTATAAAGGTAAGCAGCATACTTATTAAAACAAGTATTACCGCGCTGTTGTAGGGAAGAACCGCAAGACCGCTTATATCTGTTATGGCGGCAATAATAGCATTTATCGGAATCAGTAATAAAAGTGTAACACCGATTCCCAAAGCGCCTGCAACGAAGCCTACGATTAAGGTTTCAGCATTGAATACGCGTGAAATATCGCGCTTGGATGCGCCCATAGCACGCAAAATACCGATTTCCTTTGTTCTTTCAAGTACTGAAATATAGGTAATAATTCCTATCATAATAGAAGATACAATAAGCGATATGCTCACAAATGCAATTAAAATATAGCTTATAGCATTAATAATGGTAGTAACCGATGACATCATAAGCCCGATATAGTCGGTATAGGTAATTTTTTCGTTTTCTAGGACGGTTTTATTATATTCGTTTATAAGCTCACCTATCGTTTCTTTGGCTTCAAAATCCTTGGGATAGATATTTATGGTTTTGGGGTTTGCAAGGTCTGAAACACCCATGAGTGTCAGGTTGCTTTCATAGGTAGCACTGCTGTTCTGAGAGGCAAGAGCCTTTTTGAAGGTTTCTAAAATTTCTTCATCGCTTTTACCTTGAGCTTTCATACTCTGGATATATGCTGAATACTGCTGTTGCTCTTCTGCAGGAAGTGTTGAAATATAACCCTGTAATTGCTGGAAGGTCATATCATCGTAATTGTTTTCGAAAGCTACACCTGTAAATACGTTGATTTCTTGGTTTTCTTTTTGGGCTTTAACAATTTCACTTTCGTTGACCTTTGTGATTAGCTTTTCCATAAGCTCGGATGTGTAACCAACAAAACCGCTAGTCTGGTCACTTACAGAGCTATCTGCCGGGCGGATTATACCAACCACCTCGATATCCTCTGCATTTTTTAGCTGTGACTGAATGAAAAGCTCATCATTGGTTTTATCTGTCCAAGTGCCGTTCTCATTTTTTGAAAAATAATCACTGTTTATTAGTAGCTTAAACCTGAGGTTTAATATTTCGTCAAAGGTGTATGAGGTTTCAGCAGTGGGCTCAATTTTTTCGCCCTTAGTGGCTTTTTCCATCATTTCTTCAAGCTCGTCAGAATCCTTTAGACCTAAAGAATATAGGGTGTAGTCACTGATTTGATTGTTATTATTTACAATAATTACAACCTCGTTATAGCTTTCAGGCATTTTACCTGCAATTACTTCATATTGTTTTTCGAGCAGTTCTTTATTGTCAAACAACTGTCTCCAAACCTCAGTATTAGTCATCATAGCACTTGACATTGAGCTTGAAGCGCTTGTTGTTTCAGTGCTTCCAAGTCCCTGCATCAGCTTGTTGAAGATTTGGTTTGGATTAATGTGTTCGCCGCTTTCGGTATAAATATTAAGCGGTGTGGAATAAACATATTCGATTTCACTTGTATATTCCTTGAATTTTTCACTGCTATCGAGATGCTCTTTGAAAAGCTTCAGGTTGTTGACTGAAATTCCGTTTACCATTGTGGTCATCATTTCGGTCATAATGTTATTTGAATAAATTTTGTTTTGGTCGGTTGGCTTAGCATCGTCTGTTTTACCCATAAGGTCATCTGCAAGACTGTTCATATCCATACCCGCTTCCTCAATCGTTATAGGATAGCTTGAAAGGGTTTCCTCTTCGACACGGTTAATATAGGCATTAACGCCTGTAGAAAGCGAAAGGATAAGTGCAATACCGATAATTCCGATTGAGCCCGCAAAGGATGTAAGGAATGTTCTTGCTTTTTTAGTGAGTAGGTTATTAAGCGAAAGTGACAAAGCAGTTGTAAAGGTCATTGAGGTTTTTCTGACTGTTTTAGGCTGTTTTATTTCCTCATCAGAAGTGAATGGCGAGGAATCGTCTATAACCTTACCATCAAGCAGCTTTATAATTCTTGTTGAATATTCGGTTGCAAGGTCAGGATTGTGGGTTACCATTATTACAAGCCTATCTTTTGCGATTTCTTTAAGCAGTTCCATTATCTGAACTGAGGTTTCACTGTCAAGCGCGCCTGTAGGCTCATCGGCAAGAAGAATGTCGGGGTTATTCACAAGCGCACGCGCAATAGCCACTCTTTGCATCTGTCCGCCCGACATCTGATTCGGTTTTTTATTTAATTGGTCTGCAAGACCTACCTTTTCCAAAGCCTCGGCGGCGCGTTTTCTGCGTTCTGCTTTTGAAACACCCGAGAGGGTAAGAGCTAGTTCGACATTTGAAAGAACGGTCTGGTGAGGGATAAGGTTGTAGCTTTGAAAAATAAAACCTATTGTATGGTTTCGGTAGGTATCCCAATCCCTGTCCTTATAAAGCTTTGTTGATTTGCCGTTAATAAAGAGATCACCGTCGGTATAACGGTCAAGTCCTCCGATAATGTTAAGCAGTGTTGTCTTACCGCAACCTGAGGGACCTAAAACCGAAACGAATTCGTTTTCTCTGAATTCTATATCAACACCGTTCAGTGCTTCAACCTTGGTGTCGCCCATCACATAATTTTTTGTGATATTTTTGAGTTTTAGCATTGAATTTTCATATCCTTCCAATTATTTCAACTATAGTATATATCAAAATTATTCACAAATTATGAATAACAGAAAAATAATAAAAAAACGGGACTTTATATCCCGTTTTTTTTACAGATGATATTTTTCATCGTACATATTAAAGTCATCAACATAAGAACCAGCTGTGGCGTGTTTTATATTATTAAGATATTTATGAGTATCAAGCATATCGGTAGGTAACTGCATTGTGTAAACCGCAATATTGGAGCAGTGGTCTGATACGCGCTCGTAGTTTGTGAGCAGGTCGGTAAAAATGAAACCGAGCTCAATGGTGCATTCGCCGTTCTGAAGCCTTGTAATATGCATTGCTTTAAGCTGTTTGTTGAGCTTATCAATAACCTGCTCTAAGGGTTCAACGTGACTTGCAGCTTCGGTATCGTTATTTATAAATGCATCAACAGAAATGTTGATTATTTCGGTAACCGCATCTGTAATAACAGAAAGTTCTTTTAAAGCATCTGATGAGAAAGAAATGTTTTTAGTATGCATTTCTTCGGCAGTTTTGCAAATGTTTAAAGCGTGGTCGCCGATACGCTCAAAGTCGCCTATGCTGTGAAGCATACGCGCAACATTGTGCGAGCTGCTTTCGCTTAAGTCACTGTTACTGATTTTAACAAGATAAGTACCAAGCTTGTCCTCATATTTATCAATAAGTGTTTCTTGCTCGCGGATGAACAGAGAATCTTCATTATTGAAATTTGAAATAAGGTCAATAGATTTTAAGAGAGAAAGCCTTGCGTGTTCTGCCATTTCAGAGCACAGTCTGTGACACTCGCTAATAACTAACGGTGTGTTATTAAACAAACGCTCGTCCAAAAAAACGGTATGAGTTTGCTCCTCTTTATCAGGAACAACAAACTCACAGAATTTGATAAGAGGCTTTTTGATTGGAAGCAGAATAAGGGTATTTATTGCATTAAATAATGTGTGAACGATAGCAACTCCGACCATAGCAATTTCAGCATTAAGAATAGTTATACCGAACGCCTTCATCATATACATTATAATCATACATAGTACTGAGCCGAAAACATTTACCGAAAAGTGCATAACAACAACACGCTTAGCACTTTTGTTTGTGCCTACCGAGGAAATGAGCGCGGTAACACAGGTACCGATATTAGCACCAAGCACTAGCGGGATTGCCATTTGATATGTAATACCGCCTGAAAGTGCCAATGCCTGAACTATACCGATTGTAGCGGCGGAAGATTGAATAACACCTGTGAAAACA
>CAYQFD010000025.1:0-12507 GCA_964416795.1 uncultured Ruminococcus sp.
GAAAAATTTGCTTGCTATAAAAATTAAAGCAGAACATATCAAAAATCGACTGTCCAAAATGGACAGTCGATTTTTATCTAACATCTAACGTCTAACGTCTAATATGCATCCCGCTCTGCCGTAATGTGGTTAAAAAGAAGGACAGAAAATTGTATCCTGTCTTCCTTATTCCCCAATGTTATTCGTATACACCTTGTACTCTTTTAGGCATTTTATAACTTCAAAAAGATAATAGAATAAAAAAACAATAAATAAAACTAAAAGAAAAACCAATAACGGAACATTTGACTCTATCGAACTGTTAATAATTCCTAAGCCAAATACAATAAAAAACGGATAAAAGAACATATTATATATATTAAAAATTTTTATAAACCTTCTTCTAATATATTTCTTGTTGAAATTGTTTATTTCCTCGTTTGACAAGATTTTAATCTTTGAACATTCCTTGATTTTTGGAGAGATTTTTTCATCTTATTATTGTTTTTAATTATGGAAGATTTAAAATCAAACACAATTATAGAATTATTATCGACATCAAGTTTTAAGTTCTTTCTACAATACAAATGTGGATATTCGAAGAAATCGGAAATGTTTCCTTTTCTTGTGCCTACGGTTATGATTAAATATAAATATAATGTTAACCATTCAAAAAAGCTATTTATTAAGTTATGTAAAATATTGATTTTTTCTTTTTTATACGCAGGAAGCATACTTACTATAATACTCCCCTTAATGACATCAATATCTACTTTTTGAGAACTGTCTTTTGAAAAATGAATCTTGCATATATATTTTTGATTAATATATAACTCATAATCCACAGTTAAAATATTGCAGTTTTGAAAAACAAAAGTCATATATCTACTTCTCCAAAAAACATCGCCGTATTATAACAAATAAGGCTCTATATAAATAATTTAACACGTTATAACCTATAATTTAGCTTCTATTTTTATCTAACATCTAGCGTCTAGCATCTAGCGTCTAATATGCATCCCGCTCTGCCGTAATGTGCTTAAAAATAACCTGAACAAAAGTCAGGTGGGTGCGTACCACACGGTTTCGCGCTCCCTTCTTCCGAACTCGGCACAGCCGCGGGAGGTCTGCAAACCCGCCGTGTGAGAATTTGCCCCGTAATATAAAAGTGTAGGGTTATATAAGTCACGGTCCGCGAACAGAGCAGGACAGTATTAGTTATTATTTGTTGTCAATTTCAAAATAGTCTTCAAGTCTTTCAACAAAGGCTTCGGCAATCATTTCGTACTCGTCATCATCTTCGATTTCAAAGTAGTACTCTTCGCCGTCCTCTTCACCGACCTTGACTATAACAAGCTCGCCGCTGTCCTCAAGCATTTTCTGCGGGTCGTCATAAGTAGGAAGCATTGCAAGATATCTGCCAGTGTCGGTTTCGATAGCATCTAAAACCTCGAAATTATATTCATTTCCATTATCGTCTGTAAGTGACACTAAATCGGGATTATAATCGTATTCATTAGTATTTTTTTCGCTCATAAGTTTATACCTCTTTTCTAAGATAATTTTAATGGTAAAAAACGTTTATGTCAACAGTTAAATATGTTTTTTGCTGTTTTCGTAATCAATAACCCGTCTGAACTGTGTTTCATAAAGCTCGCGGTAGCCGTCACTTCTTTCAAGCAGCTCGTCGTGGGTGCCGGCTTCTGTAATAGCTCCGTTTTCTAAAAGCATAATCTTATCTGCTGCCATAACAGTCGAAAGTCTGTGCGCTATAACAATACTTGTTCTGCCTTCCATTACTCTGTTGAGCGCCGACTGAATAAGGCTTTCGGATACTGAATCGAGTGAGGATGTTGCTTCGTCAAGGATTAGTATTTTCGGATTTTTGAGTATTACACGCGCAATAGATACGCGCTGTTTTTCACCGCCCGAAAGCTTGAGTCCGCGGTTACCCACTACAGTGTCAAATTTTTCGGGTAAATTATCGATAAAATCAAAAATATTTGCAACTCTGCAGGCATTTTCAATTTCTTCCATTGTAGCCTCGGGCTTTGCATAAAGCAGGTTTTCAAGTATTGTTCCGTTAAACAAGTAGGTGTCCTGCGTCACCATGCCTATATGAGTCCTGAGATAAGAAAGGTCAAAATTTCTGACATTTTCATTTGCTACCTTAACTTTACCCTCAACCGCATCGTAAAGACGGGGGATAAGACCGATAATAGTGGACTTACCTGCACCCGAAGTACCCACAATTGCATACATTTTGCCGTTAGGTACAAAAAAGCTTATACCCTTTAAAATCGGTTTTGTAGGCTCATAAGCAAATTTAACATCGCAGAACTCAACACAAGCATCGCTCATATCAGGCTTTACAGGGTTCTCGGGGTTTTCGATTTGCCGTTTGCGGTCAAGATATTCGAAAATTCTTGTGAACAGTGCTAATGAACGCACAAAGTCAACATGAAGATTAAGAAGCATTCTAACAGGCTGATAAAGTCGGTTAACAAGTGCCACAACGATAGTAATATCGCCAACAGTAAGTGAGGAATCGGCTTTGCCGATAATAAGAAAACCGCCTGCAAAATAAATCATCAAGGGTGCTACCTGAATGAACATACCGAGTAAAACGTGAAACCAGCTACCCGCCCTATGCTCTTTAATGGTGATTTTCGTGGTTTCGTCATTTAGCTTTTTAAAGTTTTCGTATTCTGTTTTTTCCTTAGTAAAAAGCTTTACAAGCATTGAACCGCTGACAGAAAGCGTTTCGTTTATCTGCTGATTTAATAGGTCGTGCTTTTCCTGTGATTCTGAGAGCAGTGACCATCTTTTGCGGCTGACCTGTCTTGTAGGAATAATCATAACAGGTAAGACAAGAAGTCCCACAATTGCAAGTCGCCAGTCGGTATAAAATAGATAGAACACCGAAACCGCAACAGTCAGAATGTTACTCACAATTGAAGTCAGCATTCCTGAAATGACCGAGCTTACACCGTTTATGTCGCTGTTCATTCGGGTTATGATATCGCCCTGCTTTTCGTTTGTGAAAAACGAGTGCGGCATATGCTGTAGATGGTCATACATCTCGTTGCGCATATCATAAATTATTTTCTGCGAAATCCAAGAGTTTATGTATTGCTCTAAAACACTTATAATTTGTGCCGCAGATAAAACAATGAAAGCTAAAAGAATTAACTTCAAAAGTCCTGAAAGCGTAGTGTCGGCAGCGATGATTGAATCAACAATCTGTCCCGTAATTACAGACGGGAAAAGTCCGAGAACGGCGGATATTATAAGCGCTATAAAAACTAAAAGAAAATGCCATTTATAAGGCTTTAAATAGCCTAAAATTCTAACAAGCAGCTCTTTTGTTACTTTGGGCTGCTGTTTTTTCTCTTCTTCTGTCAAAAAGCCTCGCGGACCACCCATACGCATAGGTCCGCGTCCGCCGGGTGGAGGTGGCATCATAGGCCTCATATAATCATCTCCTGTAAGATAAATATTGTTAGCATCATACCAATCTATTTTAACACAATAATCCCAAAACGCAAAGCACTTTAATAATTTGTTTACATATTTTTTTGCATTTGTAACAATTTTAGATTAATATTTTTGTTATTTTGTTAAAATATATAAAAGTTATCAACTTTCTATTGACAAACTGTGCATAATGCATTATAATAAAATCAGAAAAAGAAAGGAGGACAGTTGATATGAGGATGGATACTCCACCTGCAAACTTTTAAAATAAAGCGAAAGGCGTGATTCCAATGAAGTAAGTAAAATCAAAACTTCAACAAAATAAATTAACGGTGAGTCCAATGAACAGTTAATTAAACTTAAAGCGAAAAGATTTCCGTTTGGAAGTTTGATATAGATAGGATGATTTATATGAAAGCGAGAATTTTTGCTATCAAATAAATTGTAAAAGGTGATTCCAATGTACATTTTTAAAAAAGGCTCAGTTTAGTTAAGGCTTCAATAAAAAAGTCGATTGTTAGAACGAATCTGTAATTTAACCGTTTTAAAACGGAATAAGCTAAAAAAGAATTGAGTGAGTAAAAATTAAAACCGAATATTGATAGCGGCTGTAATTTGTGAAGAAAAATTACAGCCGTTTTTTTATTTTGTTAATCTAGGGTAGAGCGAGTTGTATTTTAGTGAAATCAATCGGTTTTTCTACAAAGAATTCGACTAACTACAATCATTATACACCCGAATACGCTGCAAAACCGCAGTCGATAGGCAAAACAACACCCGTAATTGCAGAAGCCGAGCGGTCATCGCACAGGAAAAGTGTAGCGCCTAAAAGCTCGTCGGAGTCAACAAAACGATCCATAGGTGTACCCTTTAATATTTTTGCGCTGCGGGCTGTAGGTGTACCGTCAGGATTGAAAAGCAGAGCCTTATTCTGAGCAGAAACCAAGAAACCTGGCGCGATTGCATTACAGCGTATGCCTGTTCCTGCGAAATGTGTAGCAAGCCACTGCGTGAAGTTTGAAATACCTGCTTTTGCGGCAGAGTATGCAGGAATCTTAGTCAGCGGAGTGTAAGCATTCATTGAGGATATATTTAAAATGTTACCCTTTTTCTTTTCTACCATATCCTTAGCGAAAATTTGTGTAGGAATTAATGTGCCTTGGAAATTGAGTTTAAAAACAAAGTCTACACCCGAAGTATCTAAATCAAAAAAGGATTTACCTTCTTTTGTTGCTTCGTGATGATATTCATTGTCAGTTGTGGCGCGCGGATTATTGCCGCCTGCACCGTTCACAAGAATATCACAGGGGCCAAGGTCTTTAAGTACTGCCTTGTGAACCTCTTCAAGTACTTCTGGGCTCAGAACATCTGCTTTGTAGCCTTCACAGCTAAAGCCCTCTGACTTTAGCTCGTCAGCCAATTTTTTAACTGCTTCTTCATTAAGGTCTAAAGCGGCAACCTTTGCACCTGACTGTGCAAAAGCACGCGCCATTGCACCGCAGATAAGACCGCCTGCGCCTGTTACTACTACAACTTTTCCTTTAAAATCAATATTAAGGGGAAGATTTATCATTTTAATTTACCTCCAAATTAGTTTTTGTCGAATTTATCAAGTGAATCCCAAATACCGTGCATATACATAATGCCGAGCGCACGGTCATAAAGCCCGTAGCCCGGACGCACATTTCCGGGACCCTCGTCCCATAGATGTCTGCCATGGTCGGGACGGATATAGCCCTTAAAACCGCAATCGTGGTAAGCTTTGATTATATCGAGAATACCTGTGTCACCGTCACAGTCTCTGTGGCTGGCTTCAGAAAAATCTCCGTTTTCGAAATGCTTTACATTGCGTATGTGTGCAAAAGCAATTCGGTCACAGTGCTTGCGCACTATATCTGCAACATTATTATCAGGATTAGCATTAAGACTGCCCGAGCAAAGTGTTAAGCAGTTATATTCATCATCCACCATTTTAAGAAAACGGTCAATGCTCTTTTCATCTACAAGCAGGCGCGGCAGACCAAAAATATCCCATGGCGGATCGTCCATATGAATTGCCATTTTTATATCACATTCACGGCAGGTGGGCATAATCGCTTCAAGAAAATATTTAAGGTTTGCCCAAAGCTTTTCGTGGTCAACGCCCTCGTATGCTTTAAAAAGCTCGTCAAGCTTTGCCATACGCTCAGGCTCCCAACCCGGAAAAGACATATTATATTTTTCTGTAAAATCAAGAATATACTTTGCCATTGCATTGTAATCGTCCTGAATCATATTCTTTTCATAGAAAAGAGCAGTAGAGCCGTCACCCACGGGATGAAACAGGTTACTTCTTGTCCAGTCAAAAATCGGCATAAAATTATAGCATATAACCTTTACGCCGAACTTTGAAAGATTGCGTATACACTGCTTATAATTTTCAATATATTTATCTCTTGTCGGAAGCCCGATTTTAATATCGTCATGGACATTCACAGATTCAACTACGTCCATATTAAAACCGTACTCGTCAAGCTGACGCTTAACCTCGGCGATTTCCTCTTCTTCCCAGATTTCGCCCGGCATTTTATGGTGCAATGCCCATACTATACCGTCCACGCCTGGAATTTGTTTAATGTCGGAAAGGCTTATTTTATCATTTCCCTCGCCGTACCATCTGAAACACATTTTCATTGATATATGTCCTCCTAATAATATTATACAACTGAAATATTGTTGCGGTATGCTGTAGGTGTCATACCGGTAACCTTTTTGAAAATTCTGCAAAAATAATGAAAATCCAGTATTCCACAGTGCTGAGCAACTGTCTGAATTTGAAGATTTGTGTTTTTGAGAAGGAATTTCGCATGGTCAACACGTTTGGATATTACGTATTGTGTAAGTGTCTGTCCTGTTTCTCTTCTAAATACAGTAGCAAAATAATTAGGACTCACATTATTAAGCTTTGCTATAGTACTAAGGCTCAGGTCACAGGTTAAATCGCTTTCGATTTTTATTATTGCCGTACGTACTAACGGTGAGTAAATTTTAACAGAATGCCTTTTTACAAGGCGGCAATAGGTTCTTAATATTTCCAACATAAAGCTGTGCGCACTGTCTACCGAAATCAGTGCCTCGATTCTTTTGGCAAAATCGGAGGAAATACGGTCAAGATATATCGGATGAACACCGCCCTTTTCAGCCGCTTTGCGAAAAAGAGTATTCATTATTATACAATAGTTTTTAATGTTTCGCAACCTATCAGGAATACGTTTCTCAAACGCGAGGACAGAAAAGCTTGAAATCATTTGCTCGGCCTTATGAATATTGCCTTGAGAAACTGCCGAAATAAGCTCGTTTTCATAATTATAACGGTTTTCCATCATTTGAATATTTAGTGTGTTATCGTCGGCATTTTGCTTCGGTTCAAGAATGGCGGGAATGAATGCTGCGGAATCGGTGCGGGTAATGTCGGCGCTTTCGTAATTATCATTGCCGTTCCATAAAAATTCGGCAAAGGTGCTTACCATAGCAAATATATGGCTTTCTTCCTTTATAACAGGAAGTGAGGCGTAAAAAACTTCAAGCCTTGAAGACATTTTTGGGGAAATTCCCATTTTTTCACTTTGCTCTAATACCTGTTCGGCTGAAATATCCGCATTAATATAAGGACCTATTATATAGATTTTCTTCTCCTCGCAAAAGGGGAGAAAGAAAAAAATGTAGTGACACAAAAAAACATCGGTAACATGGTAAATAGTATTAGGCTTCATTTCAGGGAAAAAATCAAAAAATGTTTCGTTGTAGGAGTAATTGCTGAAAAGCTTTCTAAGCCCGTAGTCTATTCGCTCGTCAATAATTTCGTCGGCATTTACTGTTAGAGTCTGCAAATGACATTTATTAAGCATTTTTTGCAAAAACAGTAGTTCGTTATCGTAAAACATATATTTCTTCCTCAATATGGAAAATTACAAATTTTTTTCAACCGTTTAGGTTTATTATAGTACATATTCAACTCATTTTCAACTGTTTATAAAAGGTAAATATATAAATAGTGCAAAAAGTGATTAAAATAGTGCTAACTTAAATTGTAAAGCTTATATTATAATAAAATCGTTCCTTTTATATAATTTAAAAATTCACATTTTTTTGAAAAGGGGATTGAAAAAATGAAAAGAAAAGTAAAATTGGATGCCAATGGTAAACGCCCATTTGGCATACGTGACAGCGTTGCATACGCTGCAGGTGACTTGGGTTGTAACATGAGTTTTGCTTTAAAAAGCACTATGTCTATTTTCTGGACACAGTTTATGGGTATGGATCTTTGGTATGCGCTTTTGCTCATCGTAGTTCAAGTTTGGGATGCTATTAACGACCCACTCATTGGCTCTATTATCGACTCTGATAATCACAAATATAAAAGAAATAAATTTTTAACTTACATCTGGGCAGGTTCCATCGGTCTTATTGTGGGCGGAGCTTGTTGCTTCCTTCCTTTCCCGAATGCTCCTGTTTGGGCTAAGTTCATAATCTTTATTGCAGGTTATGTTGTTTGGGATGCTTTTTACACCGTAGCAAACGTTCCTTACGGTTCATTGCTTTCTCTTATTTCTAACGATGTTAAGGACAGAGCATCTCTTTCTGCTTGGCGTTCAGTCGGTTCTATTTTTGGAAATATGCTTCCTATGGTTATTCTTCCCTTTATCATTTACGATAAAGATAACAACCTTATCGGCGAACGCGTATTCATCGCCGCTCTTATTATGGGTATTCTCGGTTTCTTCTGCTTCCAGTTTATGATAAGAAACACCGAAATTCGTGTTGAACAGAAGATTGATTTAAGCGAAGAAAAACCGAAATTTAACGTATTTAAGGCTTTTGGAAAATTTATAAAAACCGTCCTGCTGTTGGTGCTACCGTTGCTGCAATGGGTATGTTTATCGGTATGCAAGGCGCTGCAACCGCAGTTACAGTTATCTTCCAATCATATTTCAAAAATGTTCGGATTTCAGGGTTGGTTCAACTCTTTGCTATGATTCCGATTGTTGTGTTTACACCTCTTGCACGTAAAGCGGTAGCGCGTTTCGGTAAAAAAGAACTTGCAACATTCGGTTCTATCTGCTCAATGGCTGCAGGGCTTGGTCTTTTCATTGTTATGCCTAATAACACAGGTCTTGACCTTATGATTTACATTATATTTCAACTCATTTTCTCACTCGGTCTCGGTATTTACTCAACAGTTTCTTGGGCTATGATGGGTGACGCGATTGACTATAACGAGTGGAAAACAGGCGCCAGAGAAGAAGGAACAGTTTATTCATTACACTCTTTCTTCAGAAAATTAGCGCAGGGCATTGGTCCCTCACTTATCCTCATCATTATGGTCGCTTTAGGTTATGTTGGTGAAAACGAAGGTAATCAGGTTTGGGAAGTTGCAGTTAATATGCGTTATCTCGTAGCTGCTACATATCTCTTCTCAGCAATTCTTCAGTTTATAGGACTCGGTCTTGTTTATAATCTTGACAAGAAAACCTTAGCTAAAATGAACGAAGAACTCGGAAGAGGTTCATTAGCAGACGATACTGCCCAAACAGAAAACGCTGACAATTTAGCATAAGTCAAAAAAGCCCGATTGTCAATTGCAATCGGGCTTTTTAAAATTAACAAACAGTTTATCAATTTGCCTTTGTTTTAAGGTATAATTGAGTAGTGTGACAGGACTCAAACCTGTCACACTAACGTTAAATTTGGAGGAAAAATATGAGAAATATAATTAATTTTAACGCTAAATGGTCATTTACAAAGACGGCAAATGAAATCCCCACTGCGATTGATAAGAAATGGGATTTTGTAAATCTGCCTCATTCATGGAATGCTATCGACGGTCAGGACGGCGACAACGATTATTTCCGCGGTACTGCTTATTATGCAAAAGCCTTTAATAAGATGGACCTGCCCAAAGCCGACCAGTATTATCTTGAAATAAAAGGCGCAAACTCTTCTGCAGATGTATATTTAAACGGAAAGGCTCTCGCTCATCACGACGGCGGTTATTCTACCTGGCGCGTTAATATGACTGAGGCTTTGAGTGAAATGAATTTACTCGTTATAGCGGTCGACAACTCTGCTAACGAAACTGTTTATCCGCAAATGGCAGACTTTACTTTCTATGGCGGTATTTATCGTGATGTTAACATTATTTGTGTTAACAACTCTCACTTTGACCTTGATTATTTCGGTGGACCAGGCCTTAAAATTACTCCCGAAATTAAAGGTGACAGCGCAGAGGTTGAAATCGAATGTTATGTAACAAATGGCGAAATCGGTCAGGATATCCGCTATGCGATAGAGGATAAAGAGGGAAAAATTGTGGCTGAAACCACTACCAACGATACGAAGGCTGTGCTTAATATTCCATCTGTTCACCTCTGGCACGGCAAAAAAGACCCATATCTTTACACTGCAAAGCTAGAACTTCTCAAAGACGGTGAAACGGTAGATAATATTTCTTCCCGTTTCGGTTGCCGTACCTTTAAGATTGATGCGCAAAACGGATTTATCCTTAACGGTGAAGAATATGCTCTTCGCGGTGTTTCACGCCATCAGGACAGATGGGGTTACGGTAATGCATTACTTCCCGAGCATCACGAGGAAGACATTGAGCTTATTTGTGAAATGGGCGCTACAACTATCCGCTTAGCTCACTATCAGCACGACCAGTATTTCTATGACCTTTGTGACGAAAAAGGTCTTGTTATCTGGGCGGAAATTCCTTATATTTCGAAGCATATGCCTACAGGTAGAGAAAACACAATTTCTCAGATGAAGGAGCTTATAATTCAGAACTACAATCACCCTTCAATTGTTGTGTGGGGACTTTCAAATGAAATCGGTATCGGCGGCTCTGATGAGGATCTGCTCGAAAACCACCGTATTCTTAACGATATGTGTCACGAAATGGATAAGACACGTCTTACTACCATTGCGGCAGTTTCTATGTGCAAAATAGATGACCCGTATTTACAGATACCTGATGTCGTTTCTTATAACCATTATTTCGGTTGGTACGGCGGCGAAACCGATATGAACGGTCCTTGGTTCGATAATTTCCATAAGAAGCATCCCAATATTCCGATTGGTTGCTCCGAGTATGGCTGTGAGGCTCTCAACTGGCATACCTCTAACCCAATGCAGGGTGATTATACCGAGGAATATCAAGCATTTTATCATGAAGAGCTTATTAGACAGTTCTTCAGCCGTAAATATATGTGGGCAACTCATGTTTGGAATATGTTCGATTTCGGTGCCGATGCCAGAAACGAAGGCGGCGAAAACGGACAGAACCACAAGGGTCTTGTAACCTTTGACCGTAAGTATAAGAAAGACTCATTTTATGCTTATAAGGCTTGGTTGTCAGATGAACCGTTTGTTCATCTTTGCGGCAAGCGTTATATCGACCGTGTTGAAGATGTTACAAAAATTACTGTTTATTCAAATCTTCCCGAGGTTGAGCTTTTTGCTAACGGCGTATCGTTAGGCAAAAAGCAAGCTTCTGACCATTTCTTCTATTTTGATGTTCAGAATATAGGCGAAACTAACCTCGTTGCAGTTGCAGGTGACTTTAAGGACGAGAGCGTTATCCGTAAGGTTGATACATTCAATGAAGAATACAGGCTTAAAGAAAAGGGCGCTATTCTAAACTGGTTTGATATTGATGCACCTGAGGGTTACCTTTCTCTGAACGATAAGATGAGTGATGTTATTTCTACCATTCAGGGTAAGATGATATTTATGGGACTAATGGGCAAGCTTATGGGCGGCAAAGGTAAAGGCGAAGACGGTAAGATTAAGGCTGCTGGCTTTGAGGTAGGACCTGAAATGATGAGTATGATGGGCGGCTTTACCGTTTTAAGACTCTTCACACTTATGGGCGGCATGATGGATGTTAAATTCACTAAAGAGGAGTTATTGCAGCTTAACTCCAAACTCAACAAAATTAAACGCCCGAAAAAGAAATAATCTAAAATTGCTATGTTAAAAAGTCGCAACCCCACTTTCAAGCGGGGTTGCGACTTTTTGTGGGGATTATTTTAAAACTTCGCTATATACACGCAGTGCATTTTTATAAAATATTTTATCTAACTGATTTTGAGTATACCCCGATTTATGTAAGGCTTCCCAAAGCAATCCCAAACTCTGAGCACCCAATAACTCTGCATGACCGCTTATTCCGTCAAAGTCGCTTCCGAGGGCTAGCACATCAATTCCTGCACAGTTTGTGATGTATTTTGCGTGTTCTACGACCGAAGCTATAGTTCCTCTGCTTTGAACCCCCTTGGGAGTATCCTTTAAAAACTTAGGATAAAAATTAAGGCCTGTGCAACCGCCTCTTTCTGATAGACGGCGAAGCATATCATCTGTCAGATTACGTACGCACCGGCATACCGAACGGGCGTTGGAATGACTTGCAACAAACGGTTTTTCGGTACATTCCAAAACAGCATAAAAACCGGCATCCGACAGGTGCGATACATCCACAATAATTCCGAGCTTTTCCATAAGCGCCACTAATTCCCGTCCTTTAGGCGTAAGACCGTTTATTTCATCTGCTTTATACATATTATTTTTTTCTGTGGAGTAATTCAAATTAGGAAATCCGATTTCGTTGGGATAATTCCAAGTAAGCGTAATCATTCTTACACCCATTTCATAGAGTGTGGACAGTTTTTCTGTACTTCCCATACAAACTGCACCGTCCTCAACGGTGAGCATTGCTGACATTTTATTCTCGTAAGCATTCTTTTTGATATCATCAAAGCACTTTATCGGAGAAATCGAATCTTTATTTTTTGCCATTTCTTCACAATAGCAATTATATAACTCACATATCTCTTCCCACGGGTTATTGCACACTCCAATGTCAACGGCAAGAGCAAAATTTTGTAGCATATATCCGCTTTTTTTCATTCTAAGTAAATCTACGTGTCCCGTATTTTCGCGCAAGTTATATTTTTTTCTGTTTCTTTTATTTTGTAACAGTACTGATACCGTATCACAGTGCATATCGAGAAT
>CAYQFD010000026.1:0-12192 GCA_964416795.1 uncultured Ruminococcus sp.
TTTCCTCAGCCTTAGCCATCATATCACGGCAATAATCGATTTTGCTCTCGTCGATAAGTGATTTACCTACTCCCAAGCCCTTAGAAGCCAAGAAGGTGTAAGCCATACCGCCGCCGATAATAAGGGTATCAGCCTTAGTCAGCAGATTTTCGATAACAGGTAATTTACTGTCAACCTTAGCGCCGCCCAAAATACAAACAAAGGGACGAACAGGCTCTTCAACAGCATTACCTAAATATTTTAGCTCTTTACCGATAAGATAACCTGCAACAGCCTCTTTAACATAAGATACAACACCAACTGTTGAGCAGTGTGCTCTGTGAGCGGTACCGAAAGCATCGTTTACAAAGATATCAGCCAATGAGCCGAGCTCTGCAGAGAATGCCTCGCCGTTTTTGGTTTCTTCTGCGCGGTAACGGGTATTCTGGAGTAATATAACGTCGCCGTCATTCATAGCTGCTACTGCTTTTTTAGCATTTTCGCCTACTACATTATCGTCAACCGCAAATACAACCTCTTTGCCAAGCTTTTCGGAAAGAGCTTTAGCTACAGGAGCTAAAGAAAGCTCGGGCTTGGGTTCTCCCTTAGGCTTGCCTAAGTGTGAGCAGAGGATAACCTTTGCTCCATCGGCAACTAATTTTTCGATTGTAGGCATTGCCGCATTAATTCTGTTTTCATCAGTAATCACACCGTTTTTAAGCGGTACGTTGAAGTCACAACGAACAAGGACCTTTTTGCCTTTTACGTTAATGTCGTCAATTGTCTTTTTGTTAAAAGCACTCATTACAATTACTTCCTTTCAAGTTAAATATTTAACATACATATATATTAACATATTTTAGAATTTTTTCAACATAAATTTTTTCCATAGGGTAGAATTTATTCGCTGTCTTCCCACTTATAATTATGCAACTGTCCAAAATTCTGAAGTTCGGGATAATCCCACTGGCGCAAAACCTCATAAACCGCAATCGCTACCGAATTTGAGAGATTAAGACTCCTTATGTCATACTGCATAGGGATTCTTACACACTTTTCGGGATTTTTAAGCAACAATTCTTCGGGCAAGCCCTTTGTTTCTTTACCGAAAAGCAGATAGCATTTATCAGGATAAGACACCTTGGAATGACTATGGCGCGCCTTTGTTGTGAAATAGTAGAATTCGCCTTTATTTTTCTCAAAAAACTCATCAAGATTCTTATAATATGTAATATCAAGATACTGCCAGTAATCGAGCCCCGCACGTTTAAGCTTTTTATCGTCAATTTTAAAGCCCATCGGTCCCACAAGATGCAGTCTTGCGCCCGTTGCGGCACAGGTTCTCGCTACATTACCCGTATTTTGCGGAATTTCGGGTTCAACCATAACGATATTTATTTCCATTTTAATCACCAATATAATTATATAATTTAAAAAAGACTTGTCAAGTAGCACACTTGTGTATATAATTGTTTTATCAACAATTTGAGGTGTTCTGTATGAAAAAGCACGACGGAATTTTAAAAAGAGTAAAACAAATCGAAGAAAAGCGCGGCATTGTTTACGCCAGAGCAGACGGTAGACTTTGCACAGTCCTTAGAATTATCTGTCTTATTTTGACCGTTTTTGCTCTTGCTATGAATTTATTCTATATTTTAGGAATGCTCCTTATAAATTACGGAACGGATAATATGAAAAATGTTACAGGCGCCGTTACAACAGTTACTGTTTGTTCGGTTGCGCTGATTACAGGACTTATTTTGAAAAAATTCAAGCTTTTTATACCCAGTGCCGTTCTTAATATTCTTTCTTCTGCATTTCTGCTGCCGCTTTTTGCATCGTTAATGGAGGATGTAAACGGCTTCCTCTCACTTAAAACTGCTTTTTACTGGCGTCATTTTGCTCCGCTTGTTTTAGTTGTGATTTTAAGTATATGGATTACTGTAATAGCACTGCGTGAAAAGATAAAGATTAATGCAACCTACCGCAAGGTTGAAGAAAATCTCTATAATCTTTACCACACCTCTGCTAACGAAATTTCTGAAGAACAGTGGCAGGAATTTTTAGAGAATTATGACGGCGAATCACCCAACACAATTTTAAGTGAAAAGTAAATAAAAATATCCCTGCAAAAGCAGGGATATTTTTAAAATCGGAGAAATACAAATGAACGATAATTTTAAAATAATAGCACATATAAAAACCGATTTTCCAACCAAATTCGGTATCCCCCGTCAAAGCGGACTTGTTAAAAATATAAAGGGCAGAATAATCTTCTGCGAAGAATACCGCAACCGCGAGGCACTTCGCGGAATTGAGGGTTATTCTCACCTATGGCTTTTATGGAAATTCTCCGAAAGCGTTAAAGAGGAATGGACTCCTACCGTCCGCCCGCCAAGGCTTGGCGGAAACAAGCGAATGGGAGTTTTTGCAACCCGCTCACCCTTCAGACCAAACCCCATAGGTCTTTCTTCGGTGAGGCTTGAAAGAATTGTGGAAAACACACCTGGCGGCACAGTTATTGAGGTTTCAGGCGCAGATTTACTTGACGGCACACCTATTTACGATATAAAGCCGTATATTGCATATACCGATTCACACCCTGATGCAAAGGGCGGCTTTGCAGAGGAGGTTTTTGAAAAGAGCTTAGAGGTTTGTTATAATAACGGTATTTCCGACAAAATACCGCCCGAAAAGCTTTTATCTCTTACAGAAATACTGTCCCAAGACCCGCGCCCTGCATATCAGGACGACCCAAACCGCATTTATAGCTTTGAATTTGCAAATTATAACATAAAATTTAATTCTGACGGTAAAAAAATATTTGTGACCGAAATTTCAGAAACGCGATAAATGTCATATACAGTCGTTTAAACGTAGCACAAAACCATAAATTGACAAATATTATATATATTTAGGTCGAAATTACAATTCTTTTGTAATAAGCCTTGCTTTTGACTGCATCTTGTGGTATGATATGTAATAAACTACCATAGGAGGCAGAAATTGATGGAAAAGAAACTAAAAATCCTGATTGCTGACGAGTCAGCGGATTTAGGGCAAAATTGTAGCAAAGCATTTACCGCATACGGAATGAATGTCGTTTTATGTGAAAAAGACGGACGTGCTGTACTAAAAAAGGTGAAATCTGAAAAGCCTGACATAATACTTGCCGATGTTTTTATGCCAAACCTTGATATTTTAGGGGTTCTTAACGCGCTTAAGGATATTGAAACAAAGGACAAGCCTATGGTTATGGCAATGTCAAGCTTTGACAACGAAAGACTTGAAAAGGAGCTTATAAACGCAGGGGTGGACTATTACTTTTTGCGACCCTTCGACATTAACACCATGGCAGAAAGAATTATTCAGCTTTCGGGTTGGAAGAACGATAAAACACCGCTTGTTGTCAAAAATAATGTTATAACCGACCCACAGCTCGAAATGATGATTACCGAAATCATTCACCAAATCGGAGTGCCTGCTCACATAAAAGGTTATCATTATCTGCGCGAAGCGATTATTCTTTCGGTTAAAAACAGCGATATTGTAAACTCGGTCACAAAGCTTTTATATCCTACGGTTGCCAAAACACATAACACAACTGCTTCCAGAGTAGAACGCGCCATCCGCCACGCAATAGAGGTCGCTTGGGACAGGGGTGATATTGATGTACTTAACTCATACTTTGGATACACCATTCAAAATGACAGAGGCAAGCCGACAAACAGCGAATTTATCGCGATGATAAGTGATAAATTAAGATTAAAGCTTAAAATAGGATAAATTAAAGAGGGCAAACCATATATTTTATGGCTTGTCCTCTTTAAATTTTTATATTCTGTTTTTTGCCGCATCGAGCTTTGTTTGTCGGCGCATTTTAACCTCTTCGGACATAGGCCTGATTTCACCTGCTGCGGTGAGCGAAATTCGAGTCAGCACAGGTCCTACTATTTCATAAACAAGCACTGCAAACAAGGTGATATTTCTTATAAGCTCACCCTCTGCGCCTAATTGCATTGCCGTAGCACACATACCAAGTGCCACTCCAGCCTGCGGGAAAAGTGTTATTCCTAAATATTTACAAATGTTATTATCGCACTTGGTTGCCTTTGCGCTTACAAGTGTTCCTACATATTTACCAATGCATCTTGTAATTATGTAAACCACACCGATTAATACTATAGAAAACTTTAAAAACACACCGAGCTCCAGCTCTGCACCGCTTATAACAAAGAAAAGTGCAAAAAGCGGAGAAGTCCATTTATCCGCCGCTTCCATTAGGTCGTGTGACAACGGACAAATATTGCAGAAAACCGTACCCAACATCATACAGGATAGTAACGATGAGAATTCCACGTGTATTCCGCCGATACGAAAATCGAGCATAGAAATTGAGGCGGTGAGAAAGACTGCAGCAATCGTAAGATTTAAACGGTTAGTGTTGGAATTGAAAAGCTTTTCGAGTATAGTTAACAGCCAACCCATAGCCGCGCCTAAAGCCAAAGATGCTATTATTTCAATCAAGGGATTTACAATTATTGAAATCAAATCAACAGTTCCGCTTACTATAGTTTTAGCAATTCCAAAAGAAACCGCGAAAACGATAAGTCCTACTGCATCATCTAACGCTACTATGGGAAGCAACAGCTTTGTGAGCGGTCCGTGCGCTTTATACTGACGCACAACCATTAAGGTGGCGGCAGGCGCAGTAGCAGTGGCAATAGCACCTAAGGTTATAGCCTGTGAAACAGTCAGTACACTAGGCATAGCCAGATGCACAGCATACAATGCCAAATCTACGGCAAGTGTTGCGGTTAATGCCTGAAATACACCGATAACAAATGCTTGTTTGCCTGTTTTTTTTAGTTCCTGTAGCCTGAATTCATTACCGATTGAAAAGGCAATAAAGCCAAGTGCCACTTCTGATACAAGAGCAAGCCTTGAAACCGCTTCGTGAGAAGTGAAGCCTATTCCGTCGATACCTAAAGCACCTATACAGTAAGGGCCTATAAGCACACCTGCTATCAGGTATGCAGTAACCGAAGGAAGCCTTAGCTTTTTAAAAAGTCTTGTCATAATAAGTCCTGCAAGCAATGCAAGGGACACAGATAATAATACGTTCACAGAACCATCTCCTTTTCAAACGTCAGTAATTATAGCACTATGCAATTCGAATGTCAATGACTTATAAAAAATAAAATCGGCAAGGATTTTCCTTGCCGAAAATACGCTTTACTTTTTGAAAAATGCCACCGCAACTGCACCTGGACCTGCATGCGTACCTATTACACTGCCGACGGTGGTATAGCGGACTTCCTCTAGCCCTTCTTCCCAAAGATGCTTACTGTCTTCAATATACTTAAGAAGCAACACATCCGACATTCCTGTGTAACCTAAAAGCACAGGCTTTGTGAAATCTACTCCGCCCGCCTTTTCAATCTCTTCAACAAGCAGGTTGTTTCCCATTTTTGAGCCACGGGCTTTGCCGAGCATTTTAATTTCGCCGTCTGCAACTGCAAGAACAGGCTTGATATTTAAAACCGCTCCCGCAAAAGCAACCGTTTTAGAAACACGTCCGCCTCGTTTCAGATATTCAAGCGTATCCACCAAAGCAACTATCATAATTTTGGATTTTGCTATTTCCAGTCTTTCGGCGATTTCTTTAGCTTCAAGACCTTCTTTTAAAAGCCGTAAAGCCAATTCAACCAAAATACCGCCGCCAATTGCCACAGTCGCACTGTCAACAATATAAATGTTATCATAATCCTCAGCGGCGATTGTTGCGCTTTGATATGTGCCTGAAAGCTTTGAAGAAAGTGTAATAACCACTGCACTCTCGCCTGCAAGCTTTGCTTTTTCGTATTCTTTGGCAAATGCGGCAGGAGTTGCCTGACTGGTGGATGGGTGAACATCGGTTTCTACAAGCTTTTCATAAAAAGCCTTATGATCGATAGTAACACCGTCCACAAACTCCTCATCACCGAAATGCACTGTAAGCGGTACTACATTAACCTGTTCTTTAATTTCGGGCATTAAATCCAAAGTTGAATCTACAATAATTCTTGTTTTCATAATCTCTCTCCTAATTTTTGAGCTCTATTTTACAGGCAAACATAATTTCATCATCTGAATTTATACCCTTTGCCAAAATCATATTATCCTGTTTTGTATAGCAAACGCTTAGCTTTGTATCCTGCACCACTTCTTTGCGGTAATCAATTTGCAGGCTTTCAAGGATATCCTCTTTTTGAGGATTAACAGCATCCAGCACATAGTTTGCATATTTTGTGTTATTAACGTGTCCGTTTACGTCTAATTCGGAAAAGCCCGCTCTTACATTATACGGCACACCCTGAGCAGTAAAATCCCCAACCTTGCCGAGCTTCCCGTCAAACATCATTTCACTGTGAAAACCGTCGCTAAACGGATATAAATCGGGTACTGAAAGCAAGCGGCGTTTTTCACTGTGCATTACTACCCATTCAGAGCTGCCTACTATAAGCCTTTCACCGTTTTCGTCCTCCATACAGTATTCTCTTCTGTAATTGAGACGGTTCGGAGCCAGCGGCCAAGTTTTAATTTTTACAGCTTCATAACGTTTAGGATGAGAAATGATTTTGAATTTCACCCTCGTAAGCACCCATAGATATGAGCGATTAAGCATAGCTTCAAAGCCGACACCTATTTCTTCGGCGTGTTGACCGGCGGCATCCTGAAACAAATCGAGCACACTCGAGGGCTTAATGCGGTTAAATTTATCAAAATCTCCCGCACGTAAGGTATATTCTTTTTCCCACAATCTATTCATATTTTTTCTCCATTCATTTGACTTCGCTTTGAAACAAGCTCAAGACACTGACTTATATTTGCAAGACTTCGGTAAAAATTAATTCTTTCTTCTTCTGTTAGAACATAACTTATTTTATCAAGCACATTATCTATTTTATAAGAAATCTTCTTTGCAATTTCCGCTCCCTTTTCAGTAAGCTCAAGAGGAGTTTTGTACCGTTTTATAAACTTTGATTTGCAAATGAGATAACCGTTTTTTTCAAGATACTCGAGAGACCTCGAAATAGTTGCTTTATCCTCTTCGCACCGTTCGCAAAGGTCGGTTGCGGTTACGCTTTTTCCGTTATACAGATAATAAAGACAGGAAATATGCGAACTTCTCAGATTATATTCTGCCATTTCCTGATTCTTAATTTTACGGATATTTCGACTTATTCTGTTTATTAACACCGTAAAGGTTTCAAACCTTTCTCGCACGAAAAACGCCTGCCTATCTGTTTGTATTACAGAAAATATAACACAAACTTGTTGAAATGTCAACAAGTGCTTGAATTTTTTGTATTTTTGTTGTATAATGTTAAAAACTTTCATTTAGGAGGCAATTATATGGAAAACGTAAAAAATATTGTTGCCAAAAATATAACAGAGCTTAGACTGATTAATAATATGACTCAGCTAGAGCTTGCAGCAAGGCTAAATTATTCGGATAAAACAATCTCCAAATGGGAGCGCGCGGAATCGTCACCCGATATTTCAGTTCTTGTGGAAATAGCAGATTTATTCGGGGTTACCCTTGACTATTTGGTTAAATCCGAAAATATAGATGAAGCGGTCAAGGAAAATAAACAAAAGGAAACCCGATATAACCGCAGAATAATTTCATATATATCTGAAAGCGCGGCTTGGATCATTGCGGTTTTTGCTTTTATTATAACCTCACTTATCATCGGCAGAACCTCATTTCAATGGCTCTATTTTGTGTATGCCTTACCTGTGGTTTTAATTATTAAGCTTGTGTTTAATTCAATCTGGTTTAACCCAAGACACAACTATTTTATAATTTCAACGCTTATATGGTCAATACTCGCAACAATACATATAACCTTTTTATATTTTAATATAGATGTTTCGATTATATACCTTTTAGGAGTTGCAGGTCAGATAATCGTCGTTCTGTGGTCTTTTATTAAAAAACCGAAAAACAAATAGCTTTCTCAAATAACCGCCCTGTTTCGCAATGAAACAGGGCTTTTTGGTACTCTACGAAACGTAGAATCGCCCGTAGAATTTCTATAAAGCAAAAAAATATTCAGTAGATACACTTCTACAATATTTAGGTTAACCTTTTAAATTGATTTGGATATACTATTTCTTGGTGTAACAGGTTCACACTAAAGGAGGCGAAAGCTTTTGAATATCCTATATTGCGGTGACAAAGGAGTATGCCAAGGTATTTTTCTGTCGGCACTGTCGCTTTGCAAAAATACAAAAGAGAAGCTTGATATTTATATTTTGACAGCGAATATCCAAAATCATCACGCCGTACCAAAGTCCTTTGCAGAAGAACTGCAAGCAGTGCTTTTCGGCAAAAACAGAAACTGCCGTATATTTCTGCTCGACATAAGCGAAGTGTTTAAAAGCTATCTTCCGCTTGCGAATATGGGAACTAGGTTTACACCTCTTTGTATGCTAAGGCTGTTTGCCGATATGATACCCGAAATTCCTGACAAAATTTTGTATCTTGATGCCGATGTTCTCTGCCGAGCCGACTTCAGCACATTTTATGATACAGATATTTCCAATATTGAAATTGCGGGAGTTCCCGACCGATACGGCAAGTGGTTTTTTGGCAATATTTTAAAGCATAATTATCTGAATTCAGGCGTATTACTTATGAATTTGTCAAACATTCGCAAAAGCGGTCTGTTTGAAAGATGCCGTGTAATGTGCCGTGACAAAAAAATGTTTATGCCCGACCAATCGGCGCTTAATAAGCTTGCAGTCAAGTGTAAGGTGCACCGAAAATATAATGAGCAGAGCCACATTAAAAGCGACACCGTATTTAAGCATTTTACAACCTTTTTTAAATTTGTACCGATTATCCGAGCCGTGACAATAAAGCCGTGGCACACAGATAAGCTGCACAATGAACTTAAAATATTTGAGTTTGACGATATCATAAACGAATATCAAAGGAGTATAAAAAATGAACAGAGAGATACCCATATTTTTCACAATTGATGACAGCTACGCACCGTTTTTAGCTGTTGCGCTTAACTCTGCAATTAAAAACGCAAGCAGAAAAAGGCAGTACAAAGCAATTGTCTTGCATCAGGACCTAAGTCCTACCAACATAGCCAAATTAAAGGCACTGCAGACGGATAACTTTAAAATTGAGCTAACCCCTATGAAAGCCAATTTCGAGGCACTTGATGACCGAATGAGCAACCGTCTTCGTTGTGATTATTTCACTCTTACAATTTATTTCCGCTTATTTATCCCTGCTATGTTCCCCGAATTTGATAAATGTATTTATATCGACAGCGATGTGGTGCTGACCGACGATATTTCAAAGCTCTTTGATATTGATATCGGGGATAACCTTATCGGTGCTTGCAACGATTTATCAATCGCTGATATTGAGCCTCTTGTTGCGTATACCGAAAATGCGGTCGGTGTAAAAAGGCAAGAATACATCAATTCAGGTGTTTTGCTTATGAATCTTAAAAAGCTGCGTGAACATAGCTTGCAAGAGCATTTTCTCAATCTTTTAAACACATATCATTTTGACAGCATCGCCCCCGACCAAGACTATCTCAACGCTATGTGCAACGGAAAAATCCATTATCTCTCAGAGGCTTGGGATGCTATGCCTAACGACGCCAAGCCGCCGCTTGAGCACACGTATCTTATTCACTACAACCTATTTTCAAAGCCGTGGTGCTATGACGGTGTACAATATGCAGATGAGTTTTGGAAATACGCCGAGGACAGCGGTTATATCGACGAAATAAAGGCATACAAAGCAGATTATTCCGAGGATAAGAAAAAAGCTGACCGCGAGTGCTTAGAGCTGCTTGTTCGCAGAGGTACAGAAATCCCGCTTAATGATATAACCTTTAAAAAAATGTGTGATAAGGGAGTTAAAATCAGACTATGATTATAGGCGATAACCGTAAGGCTGTCATTGAAAACATAAAAAGCTTTGCCGAAAACGGAGAATTTCATAACAAGGTTGAGCTTAATGACCCAGTGCTGACAACCGAGCAGAGCAAAGAAATTACGGATTCTTATCTTGAAAACAGACGGCATCTTACCTTCAAGGCAAAAACCGTGTTAGGTGTTTTTCTTGCAAAGACAGCCGCAAAAATCATAAATAAAAACACCGAGATTGTAGGACTTGAAAAAATTCCCGAAAATTTAGGCGGGGTGCTTATTACAAGCAATCATTTCAGTCCGCTTGAAAATACGGTAATCCGTCACCTCGTAACCAAATTAGGCAGACGAAAGCTTGGTATAATCAGCCAAACCTCGAACTTTGCGATGACGGGTATTATCGGATTTATTATGAACTATGCCGACACTATCCCGATTTCTAATGAGCCGCGCTATCTTGCCAGAGATTTTTTGTCACTGCTTAAGGAACGCTTGGTTGACAAAAAAGAGGCTATACTTTTATATCCCGAGCAGGAAATGTGGTTTAATTACCGCAAACCCCGACCGCCCAAAAACGGCGCATACTTTTACGCGGCAAAGCTTAATATCCCGATTATTTCGTGCTTTGTAGAAATGATTGATTTAGACGAGGACGATACTGCAGAATTCAAAAAAGTGAAATATATTTTACACATTTTAGATGTTCTCTACCCCGTTAAAGACAAAACTGTGCGCGAAAACACCGAAAGCCTCGGTGAACGCGATTACAACCTTAAAAAAATGTGTTATGAAAGAGTTTACGGCAAAAAACTCACATACGATTTCGAAAGCTCTGACATTGCAGGGTGGAAAGAAACGCTATGAAAGAAATAAGATATTACAGTAGCTTTACCGACGATTTCGAACAGAGTGCCAATCAGAATTTCAAATTACCCAGTAATTACAAATGGGTGCGAACAGATTTAATTTCTAAATTTCTGTCTGTGTTAATTTATACGCTTGCAGTAATATTTTCAAGTATTTACTGCAAATTTTTTCTGCATATGAAAATTAAGGGTAGAAAAAATCTCAAAAACGTGCGCGGCGGCTTCTTTATTTACGGCAACCACACACAGCCTGTCGGCGATGTATTTATACCCGCACTTTGCGTGTTACCTAAAAGGATATATACCGTAGTAAGCACTGCCAACTACGGTATTCCCGTTATCGGTAAAATTCTTACATTTTTAGGCGCTTTGCCTATCGTCGATTCCTTACACGGTATGAAAGAGCTTACTAAAGCTATGGAATACCGACTTAAAAAGGGCAATCCCATCGTGATTTACCCCGAAGCGCACGTTTGGAAATATTACACCGATATCCGTCCTTTCCCTGACACTTCCTTTAAATTCCCTGTCAAATTAAACAAACCTGCATTTGCTATGACCGTGACCTACAAAAAATCAAGGCTCTTTAAAAAGCCTGTTATGGAGGTGTTTTTTGACGGACCGTTCTACGCCAACGGCGACACCGCAAAAGAAAAAGCCGCTAACCTGCACACACTTGTTTTGACAACAATGAAAAAGCGAAGTCAAAACAGTAATTATAACTATATTGAATATAAAAGCAAAAAAGAAAATGCCGATTTCGGCATTTAGTATGCAAATTCACAAATTTTATGCCGAAATCGGCATTTTGATTTCAATATCAAGGCGAAGCCTTGTATATCATCAAAACTTTAGTTTTGCATATCATCAGCGGTGAAACCGTTGTATCTCATCAAGCCGATAGAGGTATACACACCTACGGTGTGATGAGATACGCCGCATTTATGCGGCAATGATATGCTTCTTGCTTCCAGATGCTCAATAATGTCGGAAACATCTTCTTCCTCGCCGGTATCAATCATAACGGTTTTAGTGCCTGTTTGAATCAGAATACAATCTGCTCTTACTGATTATGCCGAAACGGTCTATCTTCTTTCTGTGAAAGAGGGGGTCTTCGTTCTTCGTGAAAATGGTTTCCCATAGGTCGCGGTCGTTCTTGCGCCTCCGTTATGTAACGGTTCGCCTGGGTGGTGAACAGTTCATAATAGATTCCTTCCTTTTGCATCAGCTCAATATGATTTCCGTTCTCAACTAACAAACCATTCTCAAGAACAAGGATTTTTGTTGCGATTGTAGCGCTTGATAAGCGGTGTGAAACAAAGAAGGTTGTTTTATCCTTACGCAGATGATCGAATTGGTTAAATATTTCCTGCTCGGCAATGGCATCGAGCGATGCTGT